>RGQW01000042.1 GCA_010029945.1 Actinomycetota bacterium
GACGGCAAGATCAGGCCGCTGGCACCGAAGGCTGCGGCCGATCGAGCAATTGCTCCTACGTTGTGGGTGTCGGTGATGCCATCGAGCAACACCACGAGGTTTCCCGTGGCCACGGTGTCGAGATCCGCATACTCGTAGTCCTTGATCGCCAGGACCAATCCTTGATGACTTCCGTGATGGGAGAGATCGTCCAGGTCTGCCCGCGCTCCTTCGAAGACGGGTATTCCTAAATCTTGCGCAAGGGCTAGGGACTCACGCCAACGGTCGTCCGGCTCTGCCCGTACCTGCAGGTACAAGCCCGTCGCCGGGACACCGGCACGAAGGGCCTCCAGAACCGGGTTACGCCCGATGACCACATCACCGGAATGAATCTGGCTGGTCCGCGTCGAAGACGGTGCGTGCTTTCGTGCGCGTCGCGCCGCTGGATGATGTGCACGGTCCTTGGCTTTCGGTGTGGGTCCTTTTCCTTCGAGGCCTTGCTTTCGTTGACCTCCCGATCCAGACGTGGACCCCTTCTTCGATCCTTTCCGGGTCGCACCACGGCGCTGTGAGTTACCCGACATCGCTGGACCCACCGTCGTCGCTCAGAGACCACCGAGGACCATCCGTGGTGTCTTCAATCTCGATGCCGGCCGCTTTCAACTGATCACGAATCGCATCGGCACTGGCGAAGTCTTTGCGTTCCCGCGCGGCTTGCCGTTGCTCCAGCGCAACGGCAACAAGCGCATCCACCGCGCCCTCCAAGCGTCCACCCGCGTCACCGCGCCTCCAATCCGACGGGTTCAGCCCGAGAACATCCAGCATGGCCACCACAGATTGGGCCCTGGATCTGGCCGTCTCGGTATCTCCGCGTGCGATGGCTGCATTGCCCTCTCGCACCACACCATGGATGACGGCGATGGCTTGCGGGGTGTTGATGTCGTCATCCATCGCTTCGTCGAAGTCAGGATGCCTGTTGTCCGCGTCGACATCAAAACCGTCACCGATCACTTCCGCAGCTCTGGTCAGGAAGCCTTCGATTCGCTGGAAGCCTTGACCGGCGTCCGTGACCATCGCATCGGAGAACTCCAACATCGAGCGATAGTGCGCGCCCGCCAGGTAATAGCGAAGCTCGATGGGGCGCACCCGTTGAACGACCTCTGAGACGAGGAGCGAGTTACCCAGTGACTTGCTCATCTTCTCCCCGGCGGTGGTCACCCACGCGTTATGCAGCCAGTAGTTGGCGAAGTCGTCACCCACGCATCGAGACTGCGCGATCTCGTTCTCATGGTGCGGAAAGACGAGGTCCAAGCCGCCGCCGTGAATGTCGAAAGTCGAGCCCAGGTATTTGCGCGCCATCGCCGAGCATTCGATGTGCCACCCGGGACGCCCCGGGCCCCACGGCGTTTCCCACGAAGGTTCACCCTCTTTGGCGCCCTTCCACATGGCGAAATCGCGGGGATCTCTCTTGGACCGAGCCTCGGCGTCATCCGCTGCGAGCATGTCGTCGACCTTCTGGCCACTCAACGAGCCGTAGTCCGCATAGGCACGAACGTCGAAATACACGTCGCCGTTCGCTGCGTAGCCGACACCTTCGTCCATAAGTCGCTGCATCAGGTCGACCATCTCAGGGATGTGCCCGGTTGCTCGCGGCTCGTACGTCGGAGGCAGGCAACCAAGAACGTCGTACGCCTCGGTGAATGCCCGCTCATTGCGCATCGCCACCACCCAATAAGGAACATCCTCATGACCGGCGTTGTGCAGGATCTTGTCGTCGATATCGGTCACGTTGCGGACGTACGTGACGTCGTAGCCGCGGGCGGCCAACCAGCGCCTGACGATGTCGAAAGCCACTCCACTGCGTATGTGCCCCACGTGCGGCGGCCCCTGGACGGTGGCGCCGCATACGTACATGCCCACCCGACCGGGTTCGATCGAGGCGAACTCACGGACCGTTCGAGTGGAGGTGTCGTGCAGGTGAAGTACCACGGTGAGACAGTAGCGGTGAGGCCTACCGAATGAGCGTGACGACCTTCTCCGGGCGAATACGCAGGATGATTCGCACATTGTCCGTGCCATCGTCGGCGGTGTACCGATCGTTACCGGTGTACTCCTGACATAGGCGATCGATCAACTCGCGAGCTCCCTCGTTTTCGACTTCGGCTGTGCCTCGGACTTCAACATAGGAGTAGGGGTTGTCTTTCGGGTACACGATGACGCTGCATCGAGGATCCGCTTCCACATTCAGGTGCTTGCGACGACCCTTGACGGTCGAATGGCAACCATGGAAAGAGTGTGTCACCCCTGCTGACGATCCTCGACGAGAGCGACAGCAATCGCGGCGACTCCTTCGCCCCGGCCGGTCAACCCCAACCCATCGGTGGTTGTTCCCGAGACGCTCACCGGGGCACCCAACGCGGCCGACAGAACATCCTGGGCTTCTCGCCGCCGCTCACCTACGCGAGGCCGGTTGCCGATGACCTGCACCGAGACGTTGACAATCGCAAAGCCCGAGCCACGAACAGCAGCCGCTGCATGCGCCACAAGGCTGACGCCCGAGGCGTCTGACCACTCCGGATCATTCGTTCCCACCAAGGAACCGAGATCTCCCAGGCCAGCCGCCGACAAGACGGCGTCGCAGATCGCGTGCGAGGCGACGTCCGCATCGGAATGCCCTTCGAGGCCGTCCTGGTCCTCCCACACCAATCCGGCCAGCCACATGGGACGGCCTTCGGCGAAGGCGTGCACGTCCGTCCCAATCCCGACCCGCATCTGCGACGTCACCGCGTCCTCCGATGCTCGATCAGGGCCTCAGCAAGAACAACGTCCAACGGGCGCGTCACCTTGAAGGCGTCTTCGTGGCCATCAACCGCATGAACGGCAATGCCCAGCCGCTCCACCATTCCGGCGTCATCGGTGACGGGAGCGTCGACTTCCGCGTGTGCACGCTGAAGAACGTCGCGGGTGAAGCCTTGCGGTGTCTGCACGGCCCGCAAAGAGTCTCGCGACACCGTTGCCCCCAAGGAGGCATCGCCACTCACCGTTCTGATCGTGTCGACGAGCGGTACGACGGGAACGACGGCTGCGTGGCCGTCCCTGACGGCGGCCACAACATTGGTGATTACCTCCGGTGGGACCAGCGGACGCGCGGCGTCATGAACGAGGACCACGTCGACGTCATCCGGCAGTGCGATCAATGCCCGGGCCACAGATTCCGATCGAGATTCTCCCCCCGCCACAACGAAAACCTCGGCGGAGAACTCTTGGGGTTGAAGCAACGAACCCACGTCTTCTCGGTAATCCGATGGAGCGGCGACGACCACCACGTCGACAACGGGACTGGCGGCAAGTGCCTTCACCGCATAGACCAGCATCGGGGTGCCGGCGATTTCTCGAATGGCTTTCGGGGCTCCCGGGCCGAGGCGTTCACCCTTGCCCGCTGCTGGAACAAGGGCGGCGACGCGCCCGTAGCCAACGTCGTCGCTCACGACGAACTGATCAGGAAGCCAGGACCTCGTCGAGGATGGCCTCGGCCTTGTCCTCGTCGGTCTTCTCCGCCAGCGCCAACTCGCTGACCAGGATCTGGCGGGCCTTGGCGAGCATGCGCTTCTCTCCCGCCGACAAGCCACGCTCTTGCTCTCGACGGAACAGGTCACGAACCACTTCGGCAACCTTGATGACGTCACCAGATGCCAGCTTCTCCAAATTGGCCTTGTATCGACGCGACCAGTTGGTGGGCTCCTCGGTGTACGGCTGACGCAGGACCGTGAACACTTTGTCCAGACCTTCCGCGTTCACAACGTCACGAACTCCGACCAAGTCAACGTTGTCCGCGGGCACTCGAACCGTCAAATCCCCCTGCGCCACGCGAAGAACGAGGTATTCCCGATCCTCTCCCTTGATCTTGCGCATCTCCACCGATTCGATGACTGCTGCGCCATGGTGCGGGTAGACAACAGTGTCTCCGACGTTAAAAGCCATTGAGAGGATCCCCTTTCCGGAACGCTGATTCTACCACCGCACAATCGACCGATACTCTGCGGTCGTGAACAAGCGTCACTCCACAGCACTGGTCATGACCAGCACTCTTGCCGCTCTCACGTTGACATTGACCGGTTGTTTCAACGGCCCGAACGCCTCCACCAACATGCAATCAGTGCAGTTGACGGGGAACGGCGTCCAAGTTCAGGCCGGCGATATTCGCGCCGAGAACCTGACGCTTGTCGCGGGTCCCGACGGTTCGGCCAGCGCAACCTTGATCATGCGCGTGACCAATCAAGACTTGGAAGCGGACAATCTTCTGGCTGCTCTGATCGACGGTGTCCCCGCCTTCATCACGGGCGATGTGGTCGAACTACTCCCCAACCAATCTGTGGGCTTCGGGTATGAATCCGACCGCTGGATCAATTCTTACGAGTTCGACGCCTCTCCCAGTACGTACGTCCCTGTCGCTCTTCAATTCGAGCGCTCGGGGATTGTTGAGGCGAACGTGCTCGTCGTGCCCCCGACCGGCTACTACGAAGGGATCGAGCCAGTTCCACCGGCGATGTAGCCCTGATCCGACCTCACGCGTCGTACTTATAGCCGAGTCCGCGCACGGTGACTAGGTGGACGGGGTGCGCAGGATCGGTTTCCACTTTGGCCCGCAGGCGTTTGATGTGAACGTCCAGCGTCTTGGTGTCCCCGACGTAGTCCGACCCCCACACCCGGTCGATGAGTTGCGCGCGAGTGAGCACTCGCCCGGAATTGCGCACCAGGATTTCCAAAAGCGTCGGAGAACGACTCTTCGTCTTCGACAACCAGCACTCGTGTCACGAAGATCCTCCCTGTTCCGGGGACGTCACAACATCGATATCTAACTCATGGGCCTGCCGCTGCATATCAGTGTGAGGGTCGTAGACCGGGAGTCGCAGAGTAAACGTCGATCCAGTTCCCACCTCGGACCACACGGTGCACTCACCTCCGTGGTTTTGGCACACGTGCTTCACAATCGACAGACCCAATCCCGTTCCCCCCGTACTACGCGATCGAGCTTGGTCGACTCGATAGAAGCGCTCGAAGATCCGGTCGAGGTCATGTCCGGGAATCCCGATCCCTTGATCCTTGATGACGATCTCTGCAATGCCCTCGCTGGCGCGAACCGATACTGCGACTCTGGTGGCTGGGGGTGAGTAGTGGATCGCATTCGACAGCAGATTTCGCACAGCGGTAAGCAACTGACCACGGTCTCCATAGATCTCGACGGATGCGTCCTCACTCCGCACGAGTTCGATTTCTCGGCTCACGGCCAAGGTGCGGACTTCATCCGACGCTCGGGTGACAAGTTCGTCTACATCCACAATTTCCGCTCTGGTCATCGGATCATCACTTTGTAGACGAGAAAGGTCGATGACGTCCTGGATGAGTGACGCCAGTCGGGCCGCTTCCGTTTGCATCTTTTCGGCAAAATGGCGCACTTGTTCCGGGTCATCTGCGGCCGAGAGCACCGTTTCCGCCAGCAGCGACAGGGCGCCGACAGGCGTCTTGAGTTCATGGCTGACGTTGGCAACGAAATCGCGGCGCACGGCATCGACTCGTCGCTCTTCCGCCAAATCGTCGACGAGGATCAGCAGCACACCTGTTCCCAGTGGTGCCACGCGCACCCGCAACTCGAGAAGCTCTCTGCCGAGCGGTGGACGTCGAACCCGCATCTCTTGTTCACGTGCGTGGCCATCCTCGGCCACCTTGTCCACTAGGCGAACAATGTCTGCCACCGTCATGGAACTTCTGTTCACGAGCCCGAGCGACAAGGCCCGCGCACTTGCCCGCAGAACCGCTCCATCCGGAGCCGCGACAATCGAGGCGGATGGCAGGACAGACAGCACCCGTATGACTTCGTCCGGAACAGCCGGTCGAAGTTCTGAGGCGTCGATTACGTCCTCGCTACCACGCCGTCGAATGGCCACAACCGCACAATAGAGCCGCCTGACAGGACAGAATTCCCCGCGAGGGCCCCACAGCCCATGATTGGCCAACCGTTCACCTGGGAAACCGACAGTTCACCTTCAGTCAATGACACGTTCACGTTGTGGACGAGCGATTACTGGTCTCGGGCGTACCCTTGGCACTGGCTAGACGTTCCGTTATCCGACGACGACTCAGGACCCCTATGCGCGCCGCCTATTACGAGCAACTTGACCAGATCAACGACGACCTCGTCGAGATGACCCGGCTCGTGGGTTCGGCGATGAACCGAGCGACCCAAGCGCTCCTCGATGCGGATCTTCCCCTCGCTGAAGCAGTTATCGATTTCGACGCCAAGGTGGACACGCTGGCTAGTGACGTCGAGGAGCGTTGCTTCGAGCTCGTCGCGCTGCAGCAGCCGGTAGCGACCGACCTGCGGGTCGTCATCGGAGCGCTTCGCATCGCCAGCTCTCTCGAGCGGATGGGTGACCTCGCCGAGCACGTGGCCAAGCAGGCCCGCATGCGCTTTCCCAAAGTGGCCGTGCCACAAGAGCTCCGCGCGACATTCGCGGAGATGGGCTCTCTGGCTGAGGTCATCGTCGCCAAGACAGGTTCGGTTATCGCGACGAAGGACGTCGCCCTCTGCGCCGACATCGCCGAGCACGACGAGCGAATGGACCGTCTGCACCGGGAACTGTTCACCATCGTTCTTTCGCAGGCGTGGAAACACGGCGTCGAGGAAGCGATCGACGTCACCTTGCTCTCCCGCTACTACGAGCGTTACGCGGATCACGCCGTGTCGGTGACCAGGCGGGTCGTCACGATCGTCACGGGTGAGCCGTACGTAGCGGTCTCCCTGGAGGATCAGGCGGGGGCGTAGGGCCACACGTAGCCTTCCGCGCACGGGTGCGGGAGACTTCAGGCATGGCTTCCGTCCACCCCCTGCGGTCATCCAACCGCGCGGTGACAAGCGGGCACGGCGATTCGCCCAACCCACGACGCGTGGCGATGCTGTCCGCCCACACCTCTCCTCTCGACCAGCCCGGCACCGGTGATGCCGGTGGCATGAACGTCTACGTCGTGGAAACGGCACGGCGTCTCGCTGAGGCAGGTACGGAAGTCGAGATCTTCACTCGAGGAACGTCATCGGCTCTCCCATCAACTGTCGAACTGGCCCCCGGGGTTCTCGTCCGACACATCACGGCAGGCCCTTTCGAGGGATTGGTCAAGCAAGACCTCCCGGGCCAACTGTGTGCCATGACTTCCGGCGTTATGCGGGTCGAGGCGAGCCGACCCGAAGGCTGGTACGACCTCATCCACTCGCACTACTGGCTCAGCGGCCAGGTGGGGTGGCTCGCATCCGAGCGCTGGCGCATCCCTCTTGTGCACTCCATGCACACGATGGCCAAGGTGAAGAACCTCGAACTCGCCGAGGGAGATACACCCGAACCGAACATCCGCATCATCGGAGAGCAGCAAGTCGTCGATGCGGCGAGCCGGCTCACCGCCAACACCGATGACGAGGCCCGCCAACTCATCGAGCTATACGGAGCCGATCCGGCACGGGTCGACGTCGTTCATCCAGGAGTGGATCTCAACGTCTTCTCACCGCACCCCACCGCCCGTGATCGTGGTTCGGTCCGGGTCGAAGCAGGAATCGGCCACGAGGAGTTCGTGCTGCTGTTCGTCGGCCGTATCCAGCCGCTGAAGGCTCCGGATCTGCTGATTCGTGCTCTGGCGTCACTGCGAACCGACCGTCCAGACCTACCGGTACGCGCCGTTGTGTGCGGAGGTCCATCCGGCTCGGGCCTGGACCGGCCGACGGCGCTGGAGGACCTCGCGCGCGATCTCGGCGTTCTCGACAAAGTCACTTTCCTCACGCCGACGTCTCGGGAGCACCTGGCGGATCTCTTTCGTGCCGCCGACCTCACGGTTGTCCCCTCGTACTCGGAATCCTTCGGGCTCGTTGCGGTGGAATCCCAGGCGTGTGGAACTCCCGTCGTGGCTGCCAACGTCGGTGGGTTGCGCACTGCGGTCGCCGACCAGGTCAGTGGCGTTCTGGTGGAGGGGCACAACCCAGACGACTACGCCCGGGTAATGGCCCGGCTAGCAGACGATCGAATTCGTTTGCGCGAGCTTTCGCATGGCGCGGTAGCCCATGCCAGCACGTTCGGGTGGGAACACACCACCGCGGGTCTTCTCGACACGTATCGGGCGGCGCGGGAGCACTTCACGGGGATTGATCTCGCCGCGACCTACGGATCCCATGACTGATCGTCACGCTGGTCGTGCGCATCTGGAAATGTTTCTGCACGCCCACGAACTCGACTTCGAAGAAGTCAATGAGACCACGATCGCGGTCGTCGTTCCTGGGGAGAAAAAACTCACCACGACAGCGTCTTTCGCTTTCGGTGACACGACTGTCACCGTCAACGCCTTTGTCATCCGGCACCCGGACGAAAACGATCTCGCGGTCTACCGATGGCTCTTAGAGCGCAATCGTCGAATGTACGGCTTGGCCTACAGCATCGATCACCACGGCGACATCTACCTGACCGGACGATTCCCCCTAGACGCCATCACCGACGCCGAGCTGGACCGCATCTTCGGATCCATCAGCGAGTACGCCGACGGAGCCTTCAACTCACTGCTCGAGCTCGGTTTCTTCACGGCCATACGCCGGGAGTGGCAGTGGCGAACCAAAGCCGGCCTCCCCACGGACAACCTCGCAGCCTTCGCCCACCTGGCCGACCCGGACCAGTCAGACGAGCCAGACCAGGACTACTAACGCGCCCAGCCGGACGAGGCGGAGCAGGCGTTCGGGGACCATCGGGCAGGATTGCGCCATGACGACGAACACCTCCACGCTGATTTTGCTGCGTCACGGCGAAAGCGAATGGAACGCCAAGAACCTGTTCACCGGCTGGGTGGATGTCGATCTGACCGATACCGGAAGGCAGGAAGCAACCCGGGGCGGTGAGCTCCTGGCACGCTCAGATCTGCTCCCCGACGTCGTCCACACATCACTGCTCACCCGCGCTATTCGCACCAGTCAGTTGGCGCTCGAGGCCGCGGACCGACCTTGGATTCCCGTGCGACGCACGTGGCGATTGAACGAGCGCCATTACGGGGCGCTTCAGGGCAAAGACAAGAAGGAAACACTCGCTGAATACGGCGAGGAACAGTTCATGCTCTGGCGGCGTAGTTACGACGTTCCACCTCCGCCTATCGAGCCTGACGATCCCTTCGCGCAAACCGACGACCCCCGGTACGCCGCACTACCCCCCGAGGCCCGCCCCGCAACCGAATGTCTCGCGGACGTCGTCCGCCGCCTCATCCCGTACTGGGAGGACGTGCTTGTTGCCGATGACCTGCGGGCAGGGCGCACCGTCCTCGTCGCCGCACACGGAAACTCGCTGCGCGCAATGGTCAAGCACCTCGACAACATCTCCGATGCGGACATCGCGGGCGTCAACATTCCCACCGGAATACCGCTGGTGTACCACCTCGACGGGAATCTCCGACCCGTCATACCCGGCGGCGAATACCTTGATCCCGACGCAGCGGCTACCGCCGCTGCAGCCGTTGCCGCCCAGGGCAAAGCGTGAACCAACCCGCGCATCAGCACACCGAGCGACTCGATCTCCTCGATTCGACTCTTCGCGAGTGGCAGGCCACGGTTCTCGACGTCGACGACAACGGCATCGTTCTGGACAGGTCCGCCTTCTACCCCGGCGGCGGTGGGCAACCTCCCGATCATGGAATTCTGCTCTGGTCGGGAGTGCAGACAGCCATCGTTGGTGCTCGTCGCGGGGACGACATTCGCCTAGTTCCCGCCGACGGCGATCCGATTCCTCCTCCGGGCACACCCGTGCGTGGAGCGTTGGAAGACGAGCGACGCACCGCCCTTATGCGCACCCACTCCGGGCTGCACCTGTTGTCGGGGGTTGTGTTTCGAGACTTCGGCGCTCTGGTGACCGGTTCCAACATGGACCCGCTCACCGGTCGCTTGGATTTCAACCTCGAGGAGGTTCCACCCGGATTCAAAGAGGCTGTCGAGGATGCCTGCAACGTCGAGGTCACCGCTGACCGTGCGATCGAGGCCTACGAGCTCTCGCGCGCCGAGGCCTTCGAGATTCCGGACATCATTCGCACGGCCACCAATCTGTTGCCAGCCGAGATCGAGATCGTGCGGATCGTCGACATCAAGGGTCTCGACGTTCAGGCCGACGGTGGTACCCACGTCGCGTCGACTCAACAGATTGGGGCCATTCGCGTCCTCAAGGTGGAGAACAAGGGCAAGGGCTTTCGTCGCATTCGCGTTGCTCTCGAGGATGCGACGGGGTCATCCCCCGTCTAACGCTTGTCGAAAAGCGTCGAAGGCCTCGTCGTTAAACAACACAAACGTCACCGCGCGCACTCCCGGCGCTTGAGGCAGCGATTCTCGGACGGCCCGCATCGCGATCGGTGCAGCGTTGACTGGATCCCATCCATACACCCCGCAGGAGATGGCGGGAAAGGCGACGCTTGTCGCTCCGACTGCGTGAGCCGCAGCCATCGACGACGCATGAGAGCGGGCAAGCACGTGCACGCCCCCGTCGGAGTATTCCCAGAACTTTGGGCCGACCGTGTGGATGACAAATCGTGCGGGCAGGTCCCCCGCACCGGTCACCACGGCCTCACCCGGAGGCAAGCCGTCGGGGAGGTCCCGCCGCCTCACCTCGTGACACTCAGCCACAAGGCTCGGGCCTGCGGCCGCATGGATCGCCCCGTCGACACCACCCCCACCCAGAAGGGACGACTGGGCCGCGTTGACGATCGCATCTGCGGAAATTGCCGTGATGTCACCACGGACGACGTCGATCACGTCGATGCGTAACTCACGGGCCGGTGATGGACTTGATGCGCGGCCGGATATCGAAGAGATAGATGAGTGCGATGACGGCTCCGGCGATACCGAACAAGCTGAGTGTCAGATTCGGGACGAGACCGGTCAGCAAAGCCAATCCGGTGAGCACCAGCCACAAGATCTTGGTCTGTCGCCCAATGGAGGGAAAGACCGCGCCCGGAGCTCTTAGGCAATCGACGAACGCGAAGCCTTTGAGGGCAAGGAGAACAACCCAGAGGGCGAGAAAAAGCCGTATTTCGAGCTTCTGTGTGGAAGGTTCGGGTTCCGGCCTGAATCCCAGGAATTCGACTGGAAGATCCTGCCGGAGGAAGCGAACTTCGCCCGTGATCTTGCTCAAGGACTCGGCCTGCTGGGAGGCAGCCTTCATCGAATCTTCGACGAATGCACGGCCGCGTTCCGATGCTGCCGAAACACTCGACGGCACCTCGATGGATCCGAGATCGATCGAGGGCAGCGACGGCATAGATGGCATCGTGAAGGTCGGGAGCTTGGGCAGCTCAACCTTGGGGATCTCGACCTTGGGGATCTCGACCTTGGG
>RGQW01000043.1 GCA_010029945.1 Actinomycetota bacterium
CGACCGTCGAGAACCCGGCTCAGTTCTGGTTCCTCGATGTGGACGATGACCTGACCATCGGGCACGGCGCGTTGCACTCGTGCCGCGAGTTCACTCGCGGCTTCGGCCGCGGCACCGGAGATCTCGGCAACGGCGCCGTGATCGCGAATCAGCGACTCCCCCGCCGCGTCTTCGATCCGGGCAGCCGTCGACCACGGGCCGAGCATGTGCACCTTGACCGGACCCCGATGCGAGGCGGCGTATTCCTCGAAGGAGTCCAGGTCTTCGGACAACCAGGCTCGGGCACGCCGAAGAGCCGCCTGACCGGTGTGGCCAAGTCGCCAGCCGCGGACGGTGGTTTCGACTTCGAACGTTCGATCGACACCGGCCAACATGGCGGCCGTTCGCCCGACGGGGTCACCTCCCGGGCCTCGACTCGGCAATTCGACAACGTGGGGTACCGCGCCAAATTCGCCCACCACGATGTTCGTCGCTTCACGCGAGTCAGTACCAGGCATCGATCCGATCCCGGTCGCAACAGCCGGGTACGGCCACGTGAATCCCTCGTTCACGCTCGCTGCGCTTCTCGTGGGCGCTTCACGCCACTCACCGTGCGTGTCTGGCTGATTCTTCCTGAGCCGAGAACCCGGGAATCGCTATAGAGCACCACCGTTTGTCCCGTGGCGAGTCCGCGTACGGGTTCGAGCAGAACGACGTCGATGGTGTCATCGAGCATCCTCGCCTGGGCCGGCACCGGGTGGTGGTGTGCTCGCACTTGGGCACTGACGTGTGACCATTCCGCCGTCAAGGCCGGGGCTGCCCAGATGACGTGATCGGCGACCAAGCCATCGACGTCGAGCATCTCCGGAGAGCCGACGTAGACCGTGTCCGTCGAATCATCAATGTCGACGACGTACCGAGGACGCCCATCTTCGCCAGGAATACGCAGGTCCAGTCCACGACGCTGGCCGATGGTGACGGTAAACGTGCCCTGATGACTACCCACGTCACGGCCGGTGGAGACATCGACGATGGGGCCGGGTTTCTCCCCTAGTGCCTTGGTCAAGAAACCAGCGGTATCACCGTCAGGAATGAAGCAGATGTCATGACTGTCCGGCTTCGAGGCCGTGCGTAGGCCCCGCGCTTCAGCCTCTGCTCGCACATCGCTCTTCAGTGATCCCCCGAGCGGGAAGTAGCAGTGCCGCAGTAGGTCCTGCTCGATGACGGCGAGAACGTAGGACTGGTCCTTGTCCGCATCCGCTGAGCGATGCAGTTCGGGACCGTCTGCCCCGGACGTGAGCACGGCGTAGTGACCGGTGGCGACTCCGTCGAAGCCCAACGCCAATGCTCGGTCCAGCACAGCCCGAAACTTGATGTGCTCGTTGCACCGCACGCATGGATTCGGTGTCCGATTGGCTTGGTATTCGGCGAGGAAGTCATCCATTACTTCCTCGGCGAATTCGGCAGAGAAATCCCAGACATAAAAGGGAATACCGAGTGCGTCTGCAACTCGGCGCGCATCTCGTGCATCGTCGAGAGTGCAACAGCCGCGAGACTTTCCCCCGGTGGACTCCGACCGAGCCAGCGCAAGGTGGACGCCGACCACGTCATGGCCTTGATCCACCATTCGAGCCGCAGCGACCGAAGAATCCACGCCGCCCGAGAGTGCAGCGATGATTCTCATCGATCCACTTCGTTCTCGCGGGCCGCCCGATAGCGGTCGGTCGATACCGACCCGGCGCGGCGCGCTCGCTCCACCGCGCCGGGGAGGGCGCGAATGATGGCGGCCACGTCGTCATCGGTAGACGTTCGACCGAAACTGAAGCGAAGCGAGGATCGCGCTGTGCGCTCATCGACACCCATCGCGAGGAGAACGTGACTGGGCTCGGGCACCCCTGCGGTGCAGGCCGACCCCGTCGAGCAATCGACGCCTGCGGCATCGAGCAACATCAGCAGAGCATCCCCCTCGGCGCCGGGAAAAGAAGCGTGCACGTTGCCGGGTAGTCGCGTCGCGGGGTCACCGACCACTGGGCCGTTGATGATCGCGTCCGGAACGACAGAAGCGATTCCTTCTGCCAGTTGGATTTGCAGGCTTCGCAGGTGCGCGGCGTGTGCGGCCTGCTCCTCGACCGCGTGATGCACCGCGACGGCGAATGCGGCGGCGGCCGGCGCGTCGAAGGTGCCCGATCGAATATCTCGCTCCTGCCCACCACCGTGGGACACGGCAACGAGGCTCTCGTACGGGTCCACGATCAGGGCCCCGATACCGAACGGGCCGCCCACCTTGTGTCCGCTAATGGTTACGGCCGTCGCGCCGACCTCGGACAGATCTACGGGGACTTGGCCAAGCGCCTGCACCGCGTCGGTGTGGAAGGGCACACCCGCGCTACGGCACGCGGCGGCTACTTCTCGGACGGGCTGGACGGTGCCCACCTCGTTGTTCGCCCACATGACCGAGACCAGCGCCGTTCGCTCGGCGGCCGACGACAACAACTGATCGATGAAATCCACATCGACTCGGCCGGATTTATCGACCGGAATCCACCGCACGTCCGCACCCTCGTGCTTGCCGAGCCATTCGACGGGGTCGAGGACGGCGTGGTGCTCGATCGCCGATGCGGCCACGATCGGATCGGCGACACCCAGTCGCGCCCGACGGGCCCACAAGAGCCCCTTGACGGCGAGGTTGTCAGATTCGGTTCCACCAGAGGTGAAGACGACCGCCGAGGGTCGCGTGCGCAGATCGTCGGCGATGGATTCCCGAGCCTGTTCCACGATCCTGCGAGAGGCACGACCGGAAGCATGCAGGGACGATGGATTACCAGCAACAGCTGACGCGTCCAGCCAGGCCTCACGTGCCTGGGCAAGCAGCGGAGTCGTTGCCGCGTGGTCGACGAAGTGCCGGACAGAGCTATCGGCACCTTCCCCGGCAACGCCCCCACCAGCGCTCTGCGCGAGCGTCACATCGCGTGCCGAATCCACGTCGGAACCGTTACTCACGATCCGATGGTAGCCAGGAACAGCGACCGATCAGTTCGAGCGGCTGTCGATCTCGTCGGTCAATTGAGGAACAACCTCAAAGAGGTCCCCGACCACGCCGAAGTCAGCAAGCTCAAACAGCGGTGCTTCGGCGTCCTTGTTCACCACGACGACCACCTTGGAGGTCTGCATGCCGGCGCGATGCTGGATCGCGCCCGAAATTCCGTTGGCGATGTAGAGCTGCGGAGAGACGGTCTTGCCCGTCTGGCCGACCTGATACTGATGCGGGTACCAACCGGCATCAGTCGCCGCCCGTGAAGCACCCACGGCCGCTCCGAGCGAATCAGCCAGCTTCTCGATCACCTCAAAGCCTTCAGATCCGCCCACACCCCGACCGCCGGAAACAACCACAGCTGCTTCGGTCAACTCGGGACGACCACCTTTACCGGCCACCGTGCGCTCGACCACGCGAGCGGACTTGGCGGCTTCACTGACAGTGGAGTCGACTTCGATGACGCCGCAGGTGGTGGGAGCCGGTTCCGGCGCTACCGAGTTCGGGCGCACCGTGTAGATGCCAATGCCGTGCGTCACCGTGGAATGCACAACCGTGCTGCCACCGAACACACTCTGCGTGGCAACACCGGATTCGCTGATATCCACCGCGTCGGTGATGACACCGCTGCCGATCCGCACAGCAAGCCGACCCGCGGCTTCTTTTCCATCGGCCGACGAGGGGACGAGCACAGCCGTCGCGTCGAGCTCAGCAACAAGAGCCTGGAGAACATCCACAATCGGAACGACGGGGTGGTCGGCCATGTCTTGGCCGCCGACGACGTGGACGGCGCTCGCGCCATACTCCCCGAGAACCGAAGCAGCCTCGGATCCCTGATCGCCGAACCACACCACCTGGGGCTCCCCGAGACGTCGGGCCAAGGTCAACAACTCCAGCGTCGTCTTCTTCGCTGTGCCGTTGGAAGAATCGCGCTCCGCAAGGACGAGAACTGTTGTCATGTCAACATCCCTTCTAGATGAACTTCTGCTCGGTCAGGTACGCCGCGATACGGGAGCCACCGTCACCCTCATCCGTCACGACGGTTCCCGCTGGCTTCGGTGGGCGAGCTGCGAAATCTTGAACCGCGGACCAGGCCGCGGCCTGTCCAACGGTGGCTGCTTCGAGCCCGAGATCGGCAACGGTGACGGTGTCCACCGGCTTCTTCTTGGCGGCCATGATTCCCTTGAAGGATGGATACCGCGGTTCATTGATCTTCTCGACGACACTGATGACGGCCGGGGTCGAACCTGTGACGGTGTCGAACCCGTAGTCGGTGACCCGCTCGATGGTCACATCCGACCCGGAAACCGACACCCGTTGGGCGAAGGTGAGCTGGGCGATGCCTAGGCGCTCGGCGACCATGGCGGGGATAACACTCATACGAGCGTCGGTGGACTCCGATCCGAAGACGATCAGATCGAACCCCTTGCCGTCCAGCGCCGCCGCCAGCACCGCAGATGTCGCGATGGCATCGGACCCGTGCAAAGAGTCATCGACGACATGAATTCCGGCGTCTGCACCCATGGACAGTGCTTTGCGCACGGTCTCGGCAGCCCTCTCCGGCCCCATCGAGACAACCGTCACTTCGCCACCGTGCGCCTCCGCGAGCTGCAACGCCTCTTCCACGGCGTACTCATCGAGCTCGTTCAACACACCGTCGGCGGCCGCCCGATCCAAAGTTGAGTCCTCAGCGGACAGCGTCTTTTCAGCCCATGTGTCCGGGACTTGCTTTACACAAACGGCGATCTTCATCGTGGATACCTCTCCCTGTCCTTCCACGGCCGATGATGGCTGTTTCTCCTGGTCGCGCAACTTCTCCAGTATATGTTACTCGCGAGTAACTTAGCCTCAGGGACTCCTCCTGAGAGCCGCCTTCGGGACTAGGGTCGCCCCGTGCTTGATGTGCCCCCTGGCCCGCCAGATTTCGGCGATGCGGCCGCGGAATCTGTGCTCACCGGGGAGCGCACCTGGCCTGGAATCCCCTCCGAGAACTACTGGTTCGCTCGGCATGAGGCCTGCTACCGCTGGGCCTCGGCGGTCCTGTCCTCGCCTGCAGTTTCTTCATCGGTCAGCCAACATCCCCCCAGCATGCGATCCGGCGGATCGATCGTGCTGGACGCCGGGTCCGGCGAGGGGTACGGCTCCGAATACCTGCGTTCAACGATCCCCGATACCAACGTCGTGGCTATCGATCTGGATGTGCAGACGATGGGTCACGTGCGTGGGACCTATCCGCACGTCAGTGCCCTCGTGGGCAATCTCGTTGCCCTGCCCTTTCAGGATGAGTCCTTTCATGCATCGATCTCGCTGCAGGTGATCGAACACATTTGGGATCCTCTGGCATTCCTTCGCGAACTGGATCGGTGCACTCGAGGCCCCGTGATCGTCAGCACACCCAACCGCCCTGTGCACTCGCCGGGCCTACCTGCCGGGGCATCACCGGTCAACCCCTTTCACGTGCGTGAATTCGACGGCGCAGAGTTGAGGTCTTTGCTTGTGCAAGCAGTCAAGCATCAACCCGGGCACCGCAGCCCCGTGATGTATGGCCTTCACCACGGACAACGGCTCGGGCAGTGGGAGAAAGTCCACGGCTCTCTCCCGCAGCGACTGATCGAACTCGACACCGAGGCACTGGCGTACGCGACCTCGGTGACACACAACGATTTCACCATCGCACCCATCGATGATGACGATGAGTCAGCACATGACCTCATCGCCGTGTGGTGAGGCTCTGTGGTGACCACACCTACCGTCGGCCGATTAGCAATAGTTCTGCACACCCACATGCCGTGGCTTCTCGGCTACGGCACCTGGCCCGTCGGTGAGGAGTGGCTTCGACAAGCCTGGGCGCACGCGTACCTCCCGATGTTCGCGCTCCTGCGGGAGCGAGCCGAACGCGGCTTGACGGATCAACTCACCCTCGGCGTGACTCCAGTGCTCGCCGCCCAATGGGACGACCGGACCTCGGTCCACGAGCAGGCTCGTTGGATCGCGGACTGGCACACGCGTGCCAGTGGCAAAGCGCTCGAAGCCTCTCGAACAGCCGACGAGTCAGCAGCCCGCGACGCTCAGCGCAATTACCAACTCGCCATCACTGCAGCACACGAACTCGATGAGTACTGGTCCGCGGGCGGATCCGCCGCCCTTCGCCCGTTGGTCGACTCGGGGGTTATCGAACTGCTCGGCGGGCCCCTCACCCACGCCTTCACGCCGCACCTGGTGGATCCGCTCATCGATCTCTCGCTGCAGGCCGGTCTCGCGGACACGACCGCTCGGGTCGGCCACCGGCCGACCGGGATGTGGGCCCCGGAGTGCGCGTACCGACCGGGGCTCGAGCAGTTCTATGCACGCCACCGAGTCAGCCATTTCATGGTCGATGGGCCGACCCTGCAACGCGCCGGCGCATCGTTGCATCAGCCGCACCGAATCGGCGATACCGACGTGGTGGCTTTCGGTCGCGATCTCGAGCTCACCTATCGAGTGTGGTCCCCCGACAGTGGCTACCCCGGGGATCCTTGGTACCTCGACTTCCACTCGTTCGATCACGCCTGGGGAATGCGCTCATACCGAGTGACGGACAAACAATCCGATGTGAAGGATCCGTACGAACCTCGCGCCACCGCGGCGAGCATCGACCGCGATGTGGATGACTTCATCTCCGCTGCTCGAACAATCATGATCAACAGCCCCACCCCTGATCCGGTCATCGTCGCTGCCTACGACACCGAACTCTTCGGACATTGGTGGCACGAGGGCCCCGCGTTCCTTACGCGCCTGTTGGACAAAGTGCCCGAGGCTGGGATCGAGCTCACCACGCTGTCTCGAGAGCGTTCACGCGCTGCCGACAGCCCACCAATCGAACTCCCGAGCGGAAGTTGGGGAAGCGGTAAGGACTTCGGTGTGTGGGAAGAAGGCGAAGCGGGCGAACTCCACATGCGCGGCCGCACTATCCAAAAGGAGGTCTGTGACTACCTGGCATCTCACCATAAATCACACCGCACCGGTCGCGATCATTTCGGGGACGCTCTTACGACCGAAACATTCCTTGCCCTTGCCAGCGACTGGGCATTCATGATCACCAAAGACTCTGCGGCCGACTACGCCCGCAACCGAGCCGACGGGCATTTTCAGCGGGTAGCCGAACTCCTCACCCATGCCAGCAACGAACCCGGGCAATCGCGGATCACCACGCGTGATGCTCGCTTGCCGTTTCTGGATTCCCGAACGTGGCGCGCCGCATCACACGGGATTGGCGTCCCGTAGATGAATTCGCTCGCGTGTGGCTTCGCGAGCCTTGCGAGCCATGTCCGCGACATCCCGGCGTACCTGTTCTGACTGCGCCTCCCGCACACGACGATCGGCGATAACGCGAGCCGGGACTCCGCCGACGATGGAGAATTCGGGAACGTCGCCCCGCACCAGCGCGTGCGCTCCCACCACGCACCCACGGCCGACGACACTTCCGCGAAGGATGGTTGATTTCACACCCAGCCACACGTCCGGGCCGATGATGACCGGGCTCTTCACGAGCCCCTGCGAGCGAATGGGCACGTCGGTCACATCCATTCGGTGATCGAAGTCCCCGACGTACACCGAATCCGCAACGATGCATTCCTTACCGATCTCGACGTCGAGGTGACAGTTGATCGTGTTGTTCTGACCGAAGACACATTTGTCACCGATGCGCAGCGTCCCCTCGTGGCACCGAACCACCGTGCCGCTTCCCAGATGCACCCATCGACCGACGATGACCCGACCAACGCGGTGTCGAACTTCGAAACGCGCACCTCGGCCGAGAAAAACGGGGCCGGTGAATGTAACCCCGCGGGTGAACACCACCACCCGCAGGAACCTGACGTACCGGATGAGATACCAGGGACTGACAGCTCGCTTGTCGATGATCCATCGCAGTGTCGCCCATCCCCACCATCGCCACGGCTGCGCCGCGGATAAGTCTTCCCGCGCCGGCTCGGCCGCTGGGCCGGGCACGTCGTTGTCGGGCACGTCGTTCGACATCTCACTGGCCATCGAACAACAGGTTTCCGTTGAGTTCGACATCGTCCACCCACGCCCCGACCGCTTGTCGCGCACCACTGCCCCGGGTAGTGACCTTTGCCTGAGTGGCCCGGTACTCGTCCACGATGCGCTCGGTGATCGACGCCCATCCGTGCTCGGCGAGCACATGGCTTTGGGCTCGATCCGCTCGCGCACGTGATTCCTGAGCGTCGTTGACACACGAGATCACCGCATCGGCCAGTTCGCGTGCATTGCCAGCGTCGAAGGACCACCCGTGCCGATCGCTATCCAAAAACTCCGCGAGGCCACCCGCCCTCGACGTGACGACCGGTGTTCCCAGAACGGCGGCTTCCAGCGCAACGATGCCGAATGGTTCGTAGATGGATGGAACGACGGCGACGTCAGCGTCTCGCACCAGCGCTCGTAGTTGGGCATCCGGCAGCCAGCCGGTGAAATCCACTCGCGAAGCGACGTCTTTGTCGTGGGCCAGTTCCTTCAAGGCATCGAGCTGCGATCCGCGCCCCGCAACCACGAGGTGAGCCTCAGGAAAGGCGCGGCGGATGAACGGCATCGCTTCGATCACCGTGTGTGCACCCTTCTCCCACTCCAACCGTCCCGTGTGAACGATGAGCGGGCGCCCCTGCTGCGTGACGATGGATGCGGCAGCAGTCGTATCGACGAGAGGGGGCGGCGAATCGATGCCGTTCGGGATCACCGCCACATCCGACATGCCGAACAGGCGCTCCACCTCCCACTTCATGTGCCTGCTGCACACCAGGATCCGATCGGCGTGATCCACCGACCACTGTTCGACGCTGTGAATGGTGCGAGACAGGCCATTGGGCAACCACCCTTGATGACGGCCGGCCTCGGTCGCATGAATGGTGTGCACCCACGGAACACCGATCTCCTCGGTCACCGTGGCGGCGGCGCGAGCGGTGAGCCAGTCATGAGCGTGCACCACGTCTGGCTTCCAGGTTCGATCCAGGTGCAAAGCCCGCCGGGTCATCGCTGATTCCAGGCCTGAGACCCAACCCATGAGCGTCTCCGCATCGAAGGGAACGAACGGGGCATCTCGAGCAACACGGATGACCCTCACCCCCTGCACCACCTCGTCGACTTCCTCCGCGGTGGCATCGTCAACGGTCAACCCCACGTGCGAGATCACCGTTACGTCGTGGCCATCTCTCGCCTGCTGGGTTGCCACGGCATGGACGTGCCGTCCCAGGCCCCCATACACGACAGGTGGGAACTCCCACGACAGATGACAAATGCGCACTACGGCTTCACCCCGGTCACGCCTACGTTGTAGAAGAACCCATCAGGGACGACGGCGGCGAGGACGTTGCGATCGAGAGCGTTCAATCGTTGCCACCCCCGGTAGGCGAAGTTCGCCCACGACCAACCGAGCACACCCGGCTTCACCGCTGCCTCGAAGGTGCGCACCGGCCACCCGAACCACGCGGCCGTCAATTCCTCCGTGCACGTGCGAACATCCACCGCCCCCGCATTCATGCAGGCCGCTGCAAGGCGCTCGGGATCGAACGTATGCAGGTCGACAATCGCCTCCAACGCTTCTTCTCGTGACGATTGTTCGAGTTCCTCGGACGACTTCGCCCAGTTGTTCGGGACCAGCGGCAGGGTCGCAGCGAAACGTGCAGACCGCCACGTGAGCCGGGACAAACGACGGGCAACAAAGTCCCCCTTTCGGGTCGGCTCGCCGCACACAACGAAACGCCCACCCGGGCGTAGCACTCGCATGATCTCTCGCAGCGCTTGATCGACGTCGGGAATGTGATGGAGAAAAGCGTGACCGACGACGAGGTCGAAAGACGCATCATCGAAAGGCAGTTCTTCTACATCGGCGACCTGTCCTGAGACCTGCAGGCCTAACTGCTCCGCGTTGCGTACTGCCTGATCGACCATGCCCTGGGAAATGTCGGTCACGGTCCCCGACGTCGCGACACCGGATTGCATCAGGTTCAGCAGAAAGAATCCAGTGCCGCCACCGATCTCGAGTGCAGTCTCCGCGGGCACGTGCATCTGACCACCGACAAGGCGATCGAAGATGTCGCGCGCGTACTCGATACACCGATCGTCGTAAGAGATGCTCCACTTGTCGTCGTAAGTTGCCGCTTCCCAATCGTGGTAGACGACATTCGCCAACTTCGGATCACTCCAGGCAGCGTCAAAAGCGTCCACCGGCGGCGGCGCGTCACTTGCGGCGTCGCTCACGGCGTCGCCCATGTCATTCGTCATCTCGTCGGCCGCCGTCCTTAGCGACCGGTGAACTCGGCTTTGCCGGGTCCGTTCTCCAGGAAAGACTCCATGCCGATTCTCTGGTCGTCGGTGGCGAACAGTGCCGCGAACTGCACTCGTTCGATCTGCAGTCCCGTATCCAAATCCACATCGAGTCCTGCATCGATGGCCGCCTTCGCTGCCTGCATGGCGATCCGCGGCCCCTTCGCAAGAGCCTTTGCCCAGGTCAACGCTTCGGAGTAAACGTCATCCGGAGCACACACCCGGTCGACAAGACCGATCGCGAGCGCTTCGTCCGCCCCCACGAATCGACCGCTGAAGACAAGATCCTTGGCGCGAGCGGGTCCGATAAGGCGCGGCAGACGCTGGGTTCCACCTGCGCCGGGAATGATGCCGAGGGCGATTTCGGGTTGGCCGACTTTCGCGTTGTCACCGGCGACCCGGAAGTCGCAACACATAGCCAACTCCAGGCCACCTCCGAGGGCGTACCCGGTGATCGCCGCGATGGTCGGTTGGGGGATCTGGGCGACAGTCGAAAAGGCGCTGCGAAGACCACGCGAGCGGTGCACCATGTCGACGTAGCCCATCGTCGACATTTCGGCGATATCTGCTCCCGCGGCGAAGACCTTCGGGCCGCCGTACACGATGACGGCGCCGATCGACGCGTCCTCGGACACCACCTCAGCTGCCTGCCGGATCTCGTCTTGCACGGTCGCATTCAGCGCATTCATGGGTGGACGCTGCAGCGTGATCGTCGCGACGTCCGCGTCAACGCTCACGCTCACGAACTCACCATCGACATTTGCCATCGGACACCCCTCACTTACGACGTGACGTACCGCTCAATCGAACCGGTCCTTCGGACTGTGAGCGTAGCCCTCGGTCGGATTCACCGACTCGCTCGT
>RGQW01000044.1 GCA_010029945.1 Actinomycetota bacterium
CGAAAACCTCCGCCATCGACGATCGAGCGGAGTGTGGGATCCAGTGGCCCCCTCCAAGTGATCACCGAGATCCCCAGTGCTGAGAAGGCCCATTGGCAGCTCAATCGGACTGCCATCGACAAGGTCGCCACGAGTGGCGAATCCACAGGGGCATCCACCTGGACGTCGAGCCGCGCACGGGACCAGGGGCCGCCATTCGGCGCCGGGGACTCCTGTCGGAGTGTCAGTCGTCCTAGGAGGGGAGCGCCTCCCACACGGTGGACGCTCCAGGTGATGGAGTCCTCCTCGCCGGGTTCGGGATCGAGTTGGACGTGCCCGTCGCTAAGGGTGACGGGCGTGACGGATGCCATGCGGACCAGTCTTCCAGTGGCAACTACGATGCTGTGACGGTGCCGCGGCCTACGCGGCAAAGTCATGACAGGCAAGTGTGGGACGTAGTTGCCCGCAATCCGAGCCGCGGCAACGCAGCAGGACGGAAAGGTCGCAACGTGGGAGTGCTGGACAAGATCCTGCGCGCGGGAGAAGGCAAGACCCTTCGAAAGCTGGAATCGATCGCGAAGGCTGTCAATTCCATAGAAGAGGACTACACCGCTCTGTCAGATGACGAGTTGCGCGGCCTCACCGATGAGTTCAAGGCGCGCTACGCCGATGGCGAGAGCCTCGACGATCTGATGCCCGAGGCGTTCGCAACCGTTCGTGAAGCAGCCCGGCGAACGTTGGGCCAGCGTCACTACGACGTTCAAATCATGGGGGGTGCAGCCCTGCATCTCGGCAACATCGCAGAGATGCGCACCGGCGAAGGAAAGACGCTTGTTGCCACCCTCCCGTCCTACCTAAATGCGTTGTCCGGGGACGGGGTTCACGTCGTGACGGTCAACGACTACCTGGCAGAACGTGACTCGGAATGGATGGGGCGCATCCACCGATTTTTGGGCTTAGAAGTGGGCGTCATCGTCAGCCAAATGAGCCCGACACAACGCCGCGCCGCGTACGCCGCGGACATCACGTATGGGACCAACAACGAGTTCGGGTTCGACTACCTCCGCGACAACATGGCGTGGTCCAAAGCCGAGATGGTTCAGCGAGGCCACAACTTTGCCGTTGTTGACGAAGTGGACTCGATCCTCGTTGATGAGGCCCGAACACCGCTGATCATTAGCGGTCCGGCTGACCAACCGACAGCGTGGTACTCGGAGTTCGCTCGCATCGTGCAGATTCTTAAGCGAGATGAGGACTACGAGGTTGACGAGAAGAAGCGCACGATCGGTGTTCTTGAGGCAGCAATCGACAAAGTCGAGGATCAGCTTGGTATCGACAACCTCTATGACACGGTCAATACCCCGCTAGTGGGCTTCCTTAACAATGCGATTCGGGCGAAAGAGTTGTTCAAGAAGGATCGTGATTACGTCCTGCTCGATGGCGGAGTCGTCATTGTTGACGAGCACACCGGTCGCATTCTCAAGGGGCGTCGCTACAACGAGGGTCTGCACCAAGCGATCGAGGCTAAAGAAGGCGTCGAGATCAAGGCAGAGAATCAGACCCTCGCCACCGTGACGTTGCAGAACTTCTTCCGCCTCTACAACAAGTTGTCGGGCATGACCGGTACCGCGATGACAGAAGCAGCGGAGTTCAATCAGATCTACAACCTCGGGGTCGTCCCCATTCCGACGAATCGTCCGATGGTCCGCGTGGACCAGCCGGATCTGGTGTACCGAACAGCGAGTGCGAAGTTCGACTCGGTCGTCGAAGACGTTGTCGAACGGCACGCGACGGGTCAACCGGTCCTGATCGGAACCACCAGCGTGGAGAAGTCCGAGCACCTGTCAAATGAATTGAAGAAGAACGGTGTTCCGCACGAGGTCCTCAACGCCAAGAACCACGAGCGTGAAGCGGCGATCGTCGCTCAAGCCGGCCGCAAGGGTGCTGTCACGGTTGCTACCAACATGGCGGGCCGTGGTACGGACATCATGCTCGGCGGAAACCCCGAGTTCATGGCGTCTGCGCAACTCGCCCAGAAGGGCTTGTCAGCGGTCGATGATCCCGATGCCTACGAAGCTGCCTGGCCCGAGGCGTTGGCAAGCGCCCAGGAGGCTGTCCAGGCTGAGCACGACGAAGTGATCGAGCTCGGCGGCCTCTACGTTCTAGCCACTGAGCGCCATGAATCTCGACGTATCGACAACCAGCTGCGTGGCCGCTCGGGTCGACAGGGCGACCCTGGCGAGTCTCAGTTCTACCTTTCGCTGGAAGACGATCTGATGCGCCTGTTCAAGGCCGACATGGTCGATTCCTTCCTGCGTCGCTTCAACGTCCCTGATGACGTGCCGATCGAAGCCAAGATGGTGACGAACGCGATCCGATCCGCGCAGTCGCAGGTCGAATCGCAAAACTTCGAAATCCGCAAAGACGTTCTCAAGTACGACGATGTCCTCAACCGCCAGCGCCTGGTCATCTACGGGGAGCGCAAGAGAGTGCTCCACGGCGAAGACATCGAAGACCAGATTCGCTCCTTCATCGACGACACGGTCAACAGCTACGTATCGCAGGCCACGGCCGAGGGCTACCCCGAAGATTGGGATTTTGAGCAACTGTGGACGGCTCTCGAGCAGTTGTATCCGGTGTCGGTGACCATTGAGCAGGTAGAAGAGGATTCGGGTGGCGGCCGCGCCGGAATCAGTTCGGACTTCCTTGCGGAGGTTCTCGTCGATGACGCTCAAGCGGCCTACGGTCGACGGGAAGCAGAACTCGGGGAAGACGTCACCCGGGAATTGGAGCGCAAGGTCATCTTGACCGTGCTCGATCGCAAATGGCGCGAGCACCTGTATGAGATGGATTACCTGCGCGATGGCATCGGCCTCAGGGCCATGGCGCAACGCGATCCCTTGGTGGAATATCAGCGTGAAGGCTTCGACCTCTTCACCGCCATGATGGATGGCATTAAGGAGGAAACGGTCGGTTACGCCTTCAATGTCGAGGTAGAGGTCAAGCCCCAGGTCGCGCCGGAAGTCGCGGAGCAGATCGAGGTGCTGTCCGATGCGAGCGAGAGCGAGGCGGGAGCTGCGATAGCGGCCGCGGTTTCTGCTGGAGCTACGCAATCACAGGAAGCACAAGAAAGCCCGACGATTGAGGCTGCAGGTTTGGGCCCCTCGAGACCTGACCATATGGAGTACTCCGCGCCCGATGAATCCGGCGGAATCATGCATGGAGAGATGGATGCTGACGAGGATGGCATCGTGGAGGTGGACCCGAACGCATCTCGTGCTGAACGGCGCCGCGCGGAGCGGAGCAATCGCAAGAATGCTTCGAAAAAGAAGAAGCGTCGCTGAACCGTTCTCAGCGAAAATCAACGGCTGTGACCAGCCAGGTTCCGGGCCGAGACTCCATCCGCAGGGCAACTGCATGCGATCGTGCCGCGCCGACGACGACGGCAGATGCTTCGATCGTTCCGGGGAGACACTTGTCGACTCACTCCGTCTGGGCTGATTGATGGATGCTTCCACCATTCCTAGAGCGGGCATGTAACACTTGTGGGTACTTGGGAAGGGGTCAGGGTGGATCGTCTAGACGCGACAGACAGCGCGTTGTGGTTTGCCGAGGACACCTCTACGCCCCGCAATGTTGGCGGAGTTGCCATTTTTCGACCACCGGAGGGTGGGTTCGATCACGAGCGACTCGTTCGCCTGATCCGCAACCGCATCGCGCACGTTCCCCGATATCGGCAGCGGATCCGCGAGGTGCCGTTGGGGCTGTCGCGACCCGTGTGGGTCGACGACGCCACATTCGATGTCGCGTACCACGTGCGACGTTCCGCGCTACCGAATCCGGGCACGCGCGACCAGTTAGATGAGTTGGTTGCACGACTCATGGCTCGTCCGCTCGACCGGTCACGACCCTTGTGGGAGATGTACCTCATCGAAGGTTTGGAGAACGGGGACTTCGCCGTTGTGACCAAGAGCCACCAGGTTCTCGTCGATGGGACCGGTGCCATCGATATCGCCCAGGTGATGCTCGATTCGCACGCTGAAATTCCGGACGACACCCCGGATGTGTGGAACCCCCGACCTGAGCCTTCGGATCCGGAGTTAATCGGATCTGCTCTGTCCAGTGTCTTGACGCGTCCGACGGTGGCGTGGGATGTCCTCAACACCGGTGTTCGCGACGTTGGTGCCGCAGCTGAGGCTGTGGCCGTGTGGGCGAAGGACACGAGCGTGGGTCTCGTGAAGTCGGTCTTCTCCATGATCCGTGCGCCGATCGAGAGCCCCCTGAACACACGCATCGGTGCTCAACGGCGATTCGCGAGAACAGAACTCTCCCTCGAAGACCTTCAGCAGGTTCACGGAACGAGCGTGGGGACGGTGAATGACGTCGTCTTGACCGTTGTCACCGGGGCTCTGCGTGAGTGGTTGATGAATCGGGGACGTGTGCTCGATGCGTCCGCAACCTTGAGAGCTCTGGTCCCGGTGAGTATTCAGTCCGAGGGCATATCCCGACGAGACACGAACGTTGCCGGCCAGGTGGGAGCGTTCTTGATCGACCTTCCCGTTGGCGAGGCTGACCCGATCGTTCGACTGCACCAGATCGCTTTTCACATGCGGGATCTGGGGAACACTGAGCGCCTGGTGGGCGCCCGAGCTCTCGCCGGCATTGCGGGCTTCGGGCCACCCACACTCCACGCCCTCGGCGCCCGGGTGGGCACGACGTTGTCGAATCGCGCCTACAACGTTGCGATCACCAATGTTCCTGGTCCACAGCGTCCTTTGTATGCGGCCGGAAGCGAAATGATCTCCGCTTACCCGTTCTCGCCACTTGTGCAGGGACAGGCGCTCGGTATCGGCCTGACTTCTTATCAGGGGTCGATGTTTGTTGGACTTACCGCAGACCGAGATGCTCTGGCCGACGTCAGCGTGATCATCGACGGGCTGACAGATGCATTGTCCGAACTCAAGGAAGCCGCGTCGAAGGAGACGGGACTTCGCATCATCCCGGGTAGGGCCGATGCAGTATGACCTCGCAATCGCGGTCTGCTGAGCGCGCTGCTCGTCGGGCGATTGTGTTCGGCGGAGGTGGAGTGCTGGGAGGCACATGGGCGGTCGGCGCATTATCCGCCTGGGAGCAAACGACGGGGTTGCGCGCTAAAGACGTCGACATACTCGTGGGAACGAGTGCTGGGTCAGTACTTGCTTCGCTGGTCGCCTGCGGTGTCAGCACTGACGAGCTGATTGCCCACTACCAGGACGAGCAAGTCTCAACGGGGCCTCTCGCGGGGTACCAATGGGATCCGGATCGAGCCACAGGGGGACATAAGCCGGGAGTCCCGCGGTTACGAGGGCCTGGCTCGCCGGCGCTCATTCGATCGAGTCTTCGGAACCTAGGCCAACTCCCGGCGACCACCGTTCTCTCTGCCTTCCTACCGGAGGGTGGCCGTTCCCTTGATCGCGTCGGTCACTTGATTGATGCGGTGACGCCGTTCGGCGAATGGTCATCCCACCAAAACCTGTGGGTCGTCGCCATGGACTACGCCGATGGGCACCGCGTGGTCTTCGGCAGATCGGGAGCTCCCGTGGCGCCGCTGTCCAGCGCTGTCATGGCATCGTGCGCGATCCCCGGATGGTTCACTCCGGTGGATATCGGTGGACGCACGTACGTCGATGGGGGAGCGGTATCAGCTACATCGGTCGATGTCATTGCTCACTCGGGTCTTGACGAGGTGTACGTCATCGCTCCCATGGTGTCTTTCGAGATGGATTCGCCATCGGGCATTCCCGCGCGGCTCGAGCGCAGATGGCGAGCTCAGGTCACGAAGGTATGCCGAGATGAAATGGCCTTGGTGCGCGCCTCCGGTGCGCGGGTCTATGCAATCGGTCCCGGACGAGAGGACCTGGAGGCAATCGGTGCCAATCTGATGGACTCCAGTCGGCGCAAACTCGTTCTCGATACGTCCCTTCGCACCAGCGCGCACGCGTGGCGAAATGAGTTCGCAGAGCAACTTGCGGGGTGAAACTGCTCGAGTCCCCTTAGCTGCGGTCGCAGGCAATCTGGCTCCCGCTAACCGCGGTCGCGTTGCCACTCAGCCGCAACTCGTTCCTCCGCCTTCAGGTATTTCTCTGTTTGCTCCGCTGCGACCGATTCGATAGTGCCGCCGACAAAGGGAACGGACGCTTTGAATGTTCCCTGCGTTTGGACGGAGGAGCCGTCGGCAGCCGGAGCCAGAGACAAGGACCCGGAAAACGACAGTGGGCCGCTGAAGTCGACGGACACGGCGGCTGTGCGGGAACCGTCAGGACTTGCCGCTGACCATTCCTGCGTCTCGGTCGCAGAGATCGTCTCGCCGACAAACTTCTTCGCTGGGGTTGGCACATCAGCGGGCAAGACTCTGGTCGAGGTGATGGTCACTGCACCATCGGGGGTGGCGTTCACTTCCACCGTCGTCTCCAGGGAACCGGTAGCGGCGCATTTGACTTGAACATATTCCGGATCACGCAGCATGGCGAAAACCGTGGTCGGATCGACTTCGAAAGATTGACGGTAGGTGAATTCCTTGGCCATTGGTGACCTTCTTTCCGGAAGTGGACGCAGCTGGGGTGTGCAGGTCTACCGTAGGCGACGAGCGGGAACGATGGTCGATTCGATCAGCGAGAGGCGATACTCGTGAGTGAAGCGGCAGGCTTGATGTGGCGCGATGCCCTTACTCAACTTCCTGACCAGCAGCAGGTGGCATTCGCTTCGCGCTTCTATCGGTATCTGTCCGATGAGGAGATGTCCGGCCACGAGGTCCTGACCATGGTGGACGATCTCGAGGCAATGCGGGCTTGGGCGACCGACCGCGCACCCGGTCAGACTCTCGTACGGGGCTGGACTCCCGACATTCCCGGAGTGGGCTATTCAGTCATCGAAATCGTTACTGATGACATGCCCTTCCTCGTTGATTCGGTCACCGCGAACCTTGTTTACAGCGGACGCAACGTTCACCTGATCGTGCATCCACAGCTAGCCGTTAAGAGGAACAATGACGGCACGCTCGAAGACGTGCTCGATATCGATGTCGATCACGCACCGTCCGATGCGCTCATCGAATCGTGGATGCGCGTCGAGGTCGAGCGCGACTTCGTGTCCGATGATCTTGAGCCGCTGATCAACTCCACTCGACGCGTACTGAGCGACGTACGCAAGGCCACGACGGACTGGCAAGCGATGCGTGCACAGGCCGAGAGCATTGCGCATGAACTCAACCAACACCCTCCGGTCGGTATCGATTCGCATGATGTTCACGAGGCGCGGGCACTGCTTCAGTGGTTGGTGGACAACAACTTGACGTTCCTCGGATACCGGGAATACGACTTGATCACCGTTGAGGGTGAGGATGCGCTGCGCCCGGTGCCGGCAAGTGGATTGGGCATCTTGCGCCAAGAAACGGCGAGTGGTCACGAAGACGATGCTGTCTCGCTGTCCTTTGCGATCTTGCCTTCGAGTGTGAGATCCAAGGCCCGTGAGCCGCGCCTGCTCATCCTGAGCAAGGCGAACTCTCGATCCACGGTGCACCGTGCTGCGTACATGGACTACATCGGCATCAAGAAGTTTGATGCCGACGGCAACGTGGTCGGGGAGCGGCGCTTCCTCGGCCTGTATGCCGCGTCGGCCTACAACCACTCGGTGGCCGATATCCCAGTCTTGCGCGACAAGCTCGACCACGTGATGCGCGCACTGGACTACGTCCCTAGCTCGCACAGCGCGAAGGATCTACTGCAGTTTCTGGAGACCTACCCGCGCGATGAGCTCTTCCAGATTGACGACGATCTCCTCGCGCAGTTCGCCGAATCGGTCATGCACCTTCAAGAGCGCCGCCAAACCCGGCTCTACGTGCGCCCCGATGACTACGGACGCTTCCTGTCCTGCCTGGTTTACCTGCCCCGTGACGGCTACACCACCGCGGTCCGCTTGAAGATCGAGTCGATCTTGAAGGAAACCTTCGGTGGGATCTCGGTCGAGTTCACCACCCGCGTTACCGAGTCGGTGCTCGCGCGCCTGCACTTCGTTGTGCACGTTCCCATCGGCCAGGGAATCCCGGCCTTCGACGAGGACGATCTGCAAGAGCGCGTCGCGGCCGCGACACGATCGTGGACCGATGAGTACGCACGCATCCTGATCGAGCGCGTGGGAGAAGCCCAGGCGCCAGCGTTGTTGAGAATCTACGACGACGCCTTCCCCGAGTCCTACAAAGAAGACTTCGATCCGGCTACCGGAGTGAACGACACACTCGCCATCGAACAACTCGAACCGGCTGAGCTGAATCTGCGTCTCTACGCGCCGGTGGTCAGCGATGCCCGCGAGCTGCGCTTCACCGTGATGCGCGTGGGTCAGGCGATGCCACTGACCCAGGTGCTACCGATCCTGCAGCGCCTCGGGGTGGACGTGATCGACGAGCACCCCTATGAGATCAACCGCGCCGACCGGCCAGCAGCGCGGATCCTCACGTTCGGGGTGATCCTTCCGGACGGCGGCATCCGTGAACTTGACTCGCTGTTCTCCCGCTTCTGTGAAGCCTTTCGCGCTTGCTGGGACGGCCGCTGCGGCATTGACACCTTCAACGCCCTTGTCGTCACCGCCGGTGTGGACTGGCGTCAGGCGATGATCATTCGCGCCTACGCCCGCTACCTGCGTCAGATCGGTTCCACCTTCGGCCAGGGTTACCTCGAGCAGGTGATCCTGGATCACTCCGAGATCTCCCGAATGTTGATTGAGCTGTTCGAGGTGCGCTTCGACCCCGAGGAGAAACGCGATCGGCAGCACACCGAGGACCGTCTCCTCGAACGCATCAATCAAGCCCTGGACGCCGTTCCGAGCCTGGACGCCGATCGGATCCTGCGGCAGTTCCTCACCCTCATTTGCGCGACCGTGCGCACCAACTTCTACGCCATCTCCCGTGCAAGTGAGGGGAGCTGCTCGGTCGCCTTCAAGCTCGAACCTGGGTCCATTCCTGATCTCCCGCTGCCGAAACCGAAGTTCGAGATCTGGTCCTATTCACCGCGAGTAGAAGGTGTGCACCTGCGCTTCGGACCGGTGGCCCGTGGTGGCCTGCGCTGGAGCGATCGCCGAGAGGACTTCCGCACCGAGATCCTCGGCTTAGTCAAGGCGCAGGAGGTCAAGAACGCCGTCATCGTCCCGGTCGGCGCGAAGGGCGGCTTCTTTCCCAAGCTCCTGCCCGATCCCACGCTTGACCGGGAGGGCTGGGCCAAGGAGGGTCGCGCCGCTTACCGCGAGTTCATCTCCGCGATGCTCGAGGTCACCGACAATCTCCAGGACGGAAAGGTCATCGGACCGCGGAACGTAGTCCGTCACGACGAAGACGACCCCTACCTCGTTGTTGCCGCGGACAAAGGAACGGCCTCCTTCTCCGACCTCGCCAACGAGATAGCCGCCGAGCACGACTTCTGGCTCGGTGATGCCTTCGCCTCCGGAGGCTCGGTTGGCTACGACCACAAAGCCATGGGCATCACCGCCAGGGGCGCCTGGGAGTCGGTCAAGCGCCACTTCCGCGAACTCGATATCGACACCCAAACCCAGGACTTCACCGTGATCGGTATTGGCGACATGAGTGGCGACGTCTTCGGTAACGGCATGCTTCTCAGCGAACACATTCACCTGATCGCCGCATTCGATCACCGCCACATCTTTATCGATCCGAACCCGGATGCCAGCACCTCTTTCACCGAACGAAAGCGAATCTTTGACCTTCCGCGCTCATCCTGGGCCGACTACAACAGCGACCTCATTTCCGATGGCGGTGGCGTGTTCAACCGCGCGCTGAAGTCCATCCCGATCACCCCGCAAATGAAGGACGCTCTCGATATTCCCGAGACCACGCAGTCGCTCACACCCGCCGAACTGATCCACGCGATCGTGCAGGCACCAGCAGATCTGCTGTGGAACGGCGGCGTTGGTACCTACGTGAAATCCCAAGCGGAAGAGAACCAAGACGTCGGTGACAAAGCCAACGACGCTGTCCGCGTCAACGGCTCCCAGCTGAAGGTGAAAGTCGTGGGGGAGGGCGGCAATCTGGGCCTGACCCAACTCGGGCGCATCGAAGCCGCGCGGCACGGTGTGAAGCTCAATACCGATGCCATCGACAACTCCGCTGGAGTGGACACCTCCGACCACGAGGTCAACATCAAGATCGCTCTGGACCGCGCCACGGCCGACGGCACCCTCACCGCGCCCAAGCGCGAGGAACTACTGGAGACGATGACCGACGAAGTCGCTACCAAGGTGTTGCAGGACAACTACGACCAGAACGTCGTCCTCGGTAACGCCCGTCGCGGCGCGACTGCCCTGGTCACCGTGCACCAGCGAATGATCCGCCAGCTTGAACACGAGGATCTCCTTGACCGAGCGCTGGAGCATCTGCCCGACGACGAGGAGTTCGCCACCCGCCGAGCCGCGGGTGAAGCCCTCACCGCGCCGGAACTCGCCGTTCTGCTCGCGTACGCCAAGATCGCGTTGCTGGCTGAGTTGAACGAGTGTTCCCTCAGCAAGGACCCCTGGTTCGAGCGCACGCTCCTGAACTACTTCCCTCCCGCGATGCGTGATGCCTACGCAATCGGAATCGGCGAGCACCCGCTCCGCGACCAGATCATCAACACCGTCGTCACGAATCGACTTCTCAACGTCGGCGGTATCACTTTCGTCTTCCGGGCCCAGGAGGAAACCGGCGCCAGCGCCGAGCAAGTTGTCCGCGCTGCGCTCACCGCGATGGAAGTCTTCGCTATCGACGAAATGTGGGGCTGGGTCAATAAGCTCGATAACCAGATCCCTACCACCGCGCAAAGTGCACTGCAGTTGGAAACTCGACGGCTGCTTGATCGCGCGACCCGCTGGTTCCTGCAAAGTCGCACGGGCGACATCGACATCGCGCAAGAAGTTGCCTACTTCGCGCCCGTTATCTCCCAACACGCCCATGGTGTGTCATCCATGCTCCAAGGCAATGAAGCCGCGCGATACGAAAGGCTCACCTTGCGCTTCATTAAAGCGGGCGCTCCAGAGGAACTGGCTCGTCAGGCGGCGAGTAGCCTTGATGTCTTCCTCCTGCTAGACATCTCAGACATTTGTGCTCGGACGAACGAGTCCTCGG
>RGQW01000045.1 GCA_010029945.1 Actinomycetota bacterium
AAGTAGTCGGCAAGCTCGGGGTCGGACTTGCGGGTCTCCGGGTAGCCCTCGACGGCGTTCTTGCACCAGGTGTCCCGTTTGCGTTCCCAGTTCTCAGCCTTGAACTCGCGACTCGCAATGCGGCCTTCGGATTCCACCGGAAGGTCGATGCCGGTGGCCTCTCCCAGACCTAGTTGACGGGCCGCATCGGCAACCGGGTCTGCGCCGTCACGCCCCGCGTCGTCTCCCCCGGCCTGCTCCCACATTCGATCGGCCAATCCGTAGAACACGGTGTTGCAGGAGACCTCCAGAGCGCGGGCCAGGGAGATATCGCCGTACGCGGCGGACTCGTAGTTGCGGAACACCTGCGTTCCGAGCTTCACGCGAGAAGGACAGTCGTACGTGCCGTTCAAGTCGAATCCCTGTTTGCCCGCCGCCAGGGTACTGACCACTTTGTAGGTCGAACCGGGCGCGAAGATGCCCTGGGTCGCGTTGGACGCGAGGGAGCCGGAGTCCATGAGCTTCTCGAATTGTTTCTGCGTCACGCCTCCGACCCAGATCGACGGGTCGTAGGTGGGGTAACTGGCCATCGCCAGAATGCGTCCGGTATCGACTTCGACGACCACGGCCGCGCCCGAGTCACCGGGGTTGCCTTGCCGTTGCGCACGTTGCACCGCGCGTACGAGTTGGTCTTCGACGACGGACTGCAGATGGGCGTCCAGACTCGAGATCAGGTACTGCCCCGGCTCGGGATCAAATTGCTCGAGGGTGCCGGTCACCCGACCGGCGGTGTCGACCGCGAGGGTCGTCACGCCGGGCTTTCCCCTGACTTCCTCGTCGTAGTACGCCTCCAAACCCGAACGACCGACAACGTCGGTGCGTCGCAGCCGGTCGGATGCGGTCGTCGGCCCTTGCTCGTCGAGTTGTTCCTCGGTCACCGGACCGAGGTAACCCAGCAGATGCGCGGCGTTGACGTTGAAGGGGGCGGGGTATTCGCGAATCGCATCGAGTCGCGCATCAACGCCTCGATACACCTGCCCCTGTTCCATGATGGTGAGCGCCGTCTGCGGATCAACGTCTTGAGCGATCGGCACCGGTTGATACGGGGAGCCGTTCCAGCACACCGGCGGTGGCTTCGCGTCCTCGGTCCCGCACGGCTTCAAGCGGTCGGCGATTCCCTCGGCGGGGAGGTCCAGGATTCGTCCCAATCGCTCGATCACGGCCTCGCCGCCGTCGGGCTCGCGGCCAAGCTCGATCTTGTCCACGGTGATCACCAGCGACGTGCGATTGGACACCAGGGGTCGGCCGGCTTGGTCGAGAATCAGGCCACGCACCGCGGGTTCGACGACTTCGCGGACGGTGTTGTTCACCGCGGCGACCTTGTATTCCTCCCCGGTCATGACCTGGAGGTAGAACAGCCGCCCGATCAAGGTGAGAACGAGGGAGAGCATGAGGGCCCCGAGCACAAACAGCCGGACATTGGACCGTTGACTCATGGACACCTCCTGTCCGCTCGTCCTGTCCGCTCGTCCGCTCGTCCACCGCTGGCCGCCGGTCGTTCGCGCGCCCTGATCCTCAGACGCCCCAGCGGCCGGGTGTGTTCCCTAGTCCAGGTACGCCTCCGGCACCAATCGCCGGGACAGCAGCCCGACGAGGGGGATCATCACTCGTCCGAGAATAAGCCCGTACAGCACTGTGGTCAGCGTCACACCCGGGACGACGTCCCAGATGATGCGCTCACTGCCCAGCACCGCACTCAGCAGTGCGGTGGCCAAGGCCGCGCCGCCGCAGGCCGCACCGGCGACCAGCGACATCACCCAGATATTTGACTCCTCGCGGTCCATGAAGACACCGACGGCCAAACCCACGGCGACCAGCACGATCGACGCCAATCCGACGATGGCATCCGAGGGCGTCGCGATATCCAGGAGCGCGCCACCCAAAAACCCGGTCAGGGCACCCGGGCCTGGCCCCAGCGCCAGTGCCACCGCGACAACGGTCACCACAACGAGGTCCGGTGTCGCGCCCGGCAGGCCCAACCGACTCAACACGGTCGTCTGCAACACGACCGCTGCCAGCAGCAGCGACCCAATCACGACCAACTGACGAAAAATCACCGACTAGTTCTCGTTTCCGTTTGCCACATCCGCACCTTCAGCGTCCGTGTCTGCCGAATTAGCGTCCGGCGAATCAACCCCGTCGTCCACGGTCGCCTCATCACCAGCATCGGCATTAGCCTGCGCGTCGCCGTCGTCGTTGTTCTCGCCTTCGGGATCCTCACCTCGCGGGGGAAGAACGGAATCGCGGGGATCATCTCGCGGGGGCCGGATGATCACACCGACGACGCTCAACTGCGACACGTCGACGAACGGACGGACGGTGGCGACCCGGGCCAACTGTCCGGCACTACCGGTGATGTCCACCACGTCGCCGATCGGGATCCCGGGGGCGTAGGGACGTCCCCCGCGCGACCCGAAGGTCACGAGCGCGTCCCCGATGACCAACTCAGCTAGTGGATCCAGAAGCTGGAATTCCATCGCGTCCTGCCGTCCGGTTCCCGAGACGATGCCGATCTCCTCTGTCGTCGCCACCCGTCCACCGACGGCTGAGGACACATCCACCATCAACACCACGGTCGACGTTGTCGGGTTCACCTTCAGAATCCGGCCGACTAGGCCATCACCGTTGATGACCGTCATGTCTTTTTCGATCCCGTCGAGGGATCCGGCATCGATGCCCACGGTCCAGGCGAAGTCCTGGGCCGGACCGACGCTGATCACTTCCGCCGGCGTGATGCGGTACCGCCCGGCCGACGAGACGCGCAGCAACTCATCCAGGGCCCGGGCGCGCGCTCGGTCGGACAACGTGGCGGAGAGCTCCTCGCTGAGCTTGGCGTTCTCTTCTTCGAGTTCGGCGATTTGGCTCGCTTGATCACGCCACGTGGAGAACGAGTCGCGCGCTCCGCTAAACGGCGACACAACGACGTTCACACCCTCTTGCACCACACCGACGACGGCGCTCGCAGCAGCGCGAGCACTGGACAGTGGGCCGTCGCCGCCGCGCAAATCCAGGATCACGAAGGTCAGCGATGCGACGAGCAGTGTCGCGATCGTGATCCTGATTCTGCGTGAGGGCATGTGTCGAGTTTTCCTCGTTCGATCAACCGAGCCGCAGTGTGCGGCCTACCGTGACTATCTTCGGGGTTCGGAGACGAGAACCTGCTGCAGCGCCTCGAATTCCTCCACGCACTTACCTGACCCGAGCGCCACGCACTCCAATGGGCGCTCGGCGACGATGATCGGCATTCCTGTCTCGTGCCTGAGCCGCTCGTCCAATCCCTGCAGCAGTGCTCCGCCACCGGTCAAGACGATGCCTCGATCCATGATGTCGCCGGACAACTCCGGGGGCGTTCTATCCAGCGTTGCTTTCACCGCGTCGACGATCGCGTTCACCGGCTCATCCATCGCGCGACGAATCTCTTCGGCCGACACCACGATCGTGCGCGGTAGGCCGGTGACCAGGTCGCGTCCCCGGATCTCCGCGTGCGGTTCGTCCGGACTGGGGAACGCGGAACCGACGGCCACCTTGATCTCTTCCGCGGTGCGCTCGCCGAGCATCAGCGAGTACTCCTTCTTGATGTACTGGATGATCGAATTGTCGAGTTCGTCTCCACCGACGCGAACCGACAGGCTCGTGACGATGCCGCCCAGGGAAATCACCGCGACTTCGGATGTGCCACCGCCGATGTCGACGACCATGTTTCCCGTCGGCTCGTGGACCGGCAGTCCCGCACCGATAGCCGCTGCCATCGGCTCTTCGATGATGAAAACCTTGCGAGCACCGGCGGCGTAGCCGGCGTCCTTAACCGCGCGCTGCTCCACGCCGGTGATCCCCGACGGAACACACACGATCAGTCGGGGCTTCGCCAAATGGCGGCGGCGGTGAACTTTTTGAATGAAGTAGCGAAGCATCCGCTCGGTCGTGTCGAAGTCGGCGATGACACCGTCCTTGAGTGGACGGATCGCCACGATGCTTCCCGGGGTGCGGCCGATCATGCGCTTGGCTTCCGAGCCGACGGCGAGAATGCCACCGGAGTTGCTGTTGATCGCCACCACGGAGGGCTCGTTGAGCACGATGCCGCGGCCACGCACGTAGACCAGCGTGTTGGCCGTGCCAAGGTCGACGGCCATATCGCGGCCGACGAACGAGGTGCTGGCAGCCATAACGCGACCTCTCTAGGGGGAAGTAGCTTCTGGCGCCCGAGGGCGCTGGGATGCAAGGCTACCCCTCACCTGTTCGGCCCGTCGTACCTCTAGTTCGCGGAGCCTGAACTCGCGTCGTTCCGCCCAGCCGTCCTGGGCATCCACCGGGGCGAGCCCGAAGGCCTCGGTGACCACGGCTCCGAGGTCTGCGCGATAGTCGTGACCGTGGCTGCGGAAGTCGCCCGGGCTCATATCGGTCGCATACAGGGTGTCGACGAGGACCTGCGCCCAGGTGACGCCTATCCGCCACTGCATGTCTGGGGGCACCCCCCTTCCCTGGGCCGGCGACAGCCACCTCGGGCGGGTGTGTGCGAGGTCTGATCGAAATCGCACGACCGGATCTCCGTCGTGTTCGAGGAACCACACGCGCGGTGTCGGGCGCTCACGAAGCACCTGCTCTATCTGCTCGGGTCTATCCAGCGTGACCGCGACGGGGTCGAACGCTCGATGAACATCGTCGTAGTCGGCGCCCCCGGGTGTGCCGACCCACAACGCTGCGTCGATACCGAAACGATCGAGATCCGCGATGCCTGCAGCACACGCGGCCTGTTGCACCTTTGCTCCCAAGCTCTCCCCGTACAGCAGCAGTCGCGGTCGCCCGGATCCCGCGGATCCCGCAGATCGCCCGCCTCGCGAATCGCACTCGGCAGCGATGGCCTCCAGCAACGTCAGTTGCGTGCGGCGAGCGAGGTCGACCCGGTTCAGCGACAGGAAACTCGGCAGCAACCCGTAACCCACAGCCACCGATGCACAGTCACCTCGGGAGAGGAGTTCGACGACGTCGACCGGGGTGGCGTTCGCGTAGCCCGTTCCGGCGGGCGCCTGAATGACGAGGTGGGAGCGGTCAAACGCACCCGTTCGTCGCAGTTCCGCCATCGCGAGATCCACGCGCTGCTGCACGCTGGCCCCGGCGTCCAGCCCGACGAATACGCGAATGGGTTCGGCGAGGGGCTCGGCTCCGGTGACGAAGCGGACGTCGTCACCGGTGGCGGCGGTTCCGACGTATCGCGCTCCTTCGCGGCCCACCCCGCGCGGATCGACGAACGATCCAGGCCCGGTCGACACCAGGGGGCTGACCGGAGGTTCGCGAAAACCAGGGTCGAGGTTGCGGGCTGCGTTCGCGGTGTTCGTCAAAAAGCGCCGGCGTGCGACAACGGTTCCGGCGACGACGGTCGCCATAGCGACGCCCGCGACGCCCGCGACGCCAACGTTCGACGCCCGAGCGCGGTCGCTCTCCGCGGCGGAAACAGAACGTGCGAGGCGAAGGACAGACCAACCCAACAAGGGCGGACCGACGACGGTCGTGGCACCGAGTCCGGCGAGGGCAACGGGAAACAACGTGCGCACACGACTCGGCCACTCCATCAAGGAGGGACCGATGATGCGCACCTGTGCCTGCTAGTCCAGACCTACGAACCCAGACGTGCTAACCCAATGCGGGGAAGAACAGCGCGATCTCTCGCGCAGCCGACTCCGGTGAGTCCGAGCCGTGCGTGACGTTCATCTGCGTTTCGGTCGCCAGGTCACCGCGGATCGTTCCGGGCGCCGCAGCAGCCGGATTGGTTGCACCCATCATCGATCGCCAGGACGCGATTGCCTCGGGGCCTTCGATGACCGCGGCCACCAGCGGCCCACCGGTGATGAAGTCAACGAGGTCGGCGAAGAACGGTTTGTCCTGATGCTCGCCGTAGTGCTCCTCGGCGACGGCACGCTCGAGGGTGCGCATCTCCAGGGCGATAACAGCGAAGCCCTTGCGCTCGATGCGCGAGAGGACTTCACCGACGAGTCCACGCTGAACGCCGTCGGGCTTAATGAGAACGAGGGTGCGCTCGGTCACGACTCTTCCTTCCACAGGGTGGGTGTGTCCCGGAGCCTAGTTGTCCGCACCGGTGCCGTCGGACTCGGCGGCGCGCTCGGCCCGCAGTGCGTCGATCCGACTGCCGTTGCGCACGGCGAAGAACCACAAGACAACGAAGATGCCACCGACGATCCACATGGACGGCACCCACAGACCCCAGGCGAGAACGAAACCTTGCAAGACCCACCCCACGGTGACCCCGAATGGGCGCCCGAGTGTTCCCACGCCAGCGATCAAGGCGAGCGCCAGCAGCCCGCCGATGAGCAGTGAGCGGCCCATGCCGTCGACCGCACCGGTGCCGGCGGCGACCAGCGCCGCAAGAAAGACGACGATCGCTTCGAGAACCAGGACCGTCGAGCCGAGGACGCGCATCAGTCCATCCTGTCGTCGTCAGCGGCATCGGGCATGTCGGGCCGCCCCATCTCACGGGCGAACAAGCGCAAAACATCACCCACGAGGACCACCGATCCGGTCACCAGCACGCCCGATCCCCCGACATCCCCGTCAGCGTCGGCGATACCCATCGCACGGTCGACGGCGTCGAGCAATTCATCCTCGACGACAACGTCCTTGCCGGAGAAGTAGTTCTCCGCCACTCGCGCGAGATCGTCCGCCGGTAGCGCTCGAGGGGACGCCGGGGTCGTCACGATCAACTCATCCAACACCGGCTCGAGGGCTTCGAGCACACCGTGGGCATCCTTGTCCGACAGCAGACCCACCACACCGATCAATCGATCGAAGGTGAACGAGTCGTGGATCGCCGCAGCCAGGGCGCGAGCGCCGTGCGGATTGTGCGCGGAGTCGACCAGCACCGTGGGATCCAGGCGCACCGCATGCAACCGACCCGAACTATCCGCCGACGCGAATCCCTCGCGCACGATGTCGACGTCGAGAGGCTCATCGCCGGATCCAAGAAAAGCCTCGACCGCCGCGAGGGCGAGACACGCGTTCGACGCCTGATGCTCGCCGAAGAACGGCACAAAGACCTCGTCGTAGTCGCCGCGAAGCCCCCGCATCGACACCAACTGTCCACCGACCGCAACGTCGCGAGAGAGCAACCCGAAGTCCTCCGCTTCGATCTTCAGCGGCACGTCGAGTTCACTCGCCCGGGTCACGACGACCGATCGCGCGTCGTCGGTTTGGCGAGCGGTGAGGGCGGTGCACCCGGGAGCGATGATGCCGGCCTTCTCGCCGGCTATCTGCTCGATCGTGTCGCCGAGATACTCGGCGTGATCCATACCGATCGGGGTGATGACCGCGACTGAGGCGGCGGCCACGGATGTCGCATCCCAGGTGCCGCCCATGCCGACTTCAATGATGGCGACATCCACGGGGGCGTCGGCGAAAGCCGCGTAAGCCAGCGACGTGATCACTTCGAAGTAGGACAGGGGAACACCGCCTGCGTCGGTGGAGTTCTTGTCCACCAGTCGTACATACGGCTCGATGTCGTTCCAGGTGTCCAGCAGGCGCTCGGCGGTCACCGGTTCACCGTCGAGTCGTATCCGCTCCCGGGCATCCACGAGGTGCGGCGAGGTGAACAGACCGGTGCGAAGACCGTAGGCGCGAAGAACCGACTCGATCATGCGTGCGGTGGACGTCTTGCCGTTGGTGCCCGCGACCTGGATGACCGGGTAGGCACGCTGTGGATCACCGAGCAGTTCCATCACCGACACGATTCGCGTCAACGACGGATCGATAATCGATTCCGGCCACCGCGATTCGAGTTCGGCCCACAGTTGGGGAAGGTCCACCACGCGAGCGTAGCCAGACGCAGGTGCTCTTAGGATGAAGCATCATGTCCGATTCGACGTCATCCTTTGCTGCCTCGGCCTCGTCGACGGTGCCGGACAAGCCAACGCTGGATGGGATCGAAGCGAAATGGTCGGCAGTCTGGGAGGAGCAGGGCACGTTCGGGTTCGATCGCAGTAAGACCCGCGACCAGGTGTACTCGATCGACACTCCCCCGCCGACGGTGAGCGGGTCGTTGCACGTCGGGCACGTTTTCTCCTACACCCACACCGACTGCATGGCCCGCTACAAGCGGATGCGCGGCTTCGAGGTCTTCTACCCGATGGGCTGGGACGACAACGGCCTGCCAACCGAGCGCCGCGTGCAGAACTACTACGGCGTTCGATGCGATCCGTCACTGCCGTACGACCCCGATTTCGAGCCGCCCGAGAAGCCGGACGCGAAGAACCAGATACCGATCAGTCGCCGCAACTTCGTCGCGCTCTGCGAGCGCCTGACCGTTGAGGACGAGAAGGCGTTCGAGGAACTGTGGCGTCGCATGGGCCTAAGCGTCGACTGGACACAGACCTACCAGACCATCGACCGCAACGCTCAGCGCACAAGCCAGCTGGCATTCCTCCGCAATCTTGCTCGCGGTGAGGCCTACCAGGCCGAGGCACCAACCCTGTGGGACGTGACGTTCCGCACCGCCGTCGCTCAGGCCGAACTCGAGGACCGGGAGCGCGACAGCGCGTACCACCGCATCGGTTTTCCCATCTCGCGTCAGGACGACCCCGAGCGGATCTTCATCGAGACCACCCGACCGGAATTGCTCGCCGCATGCGTCGCCCTCGTCGCGCACCCCGACGACGATCGCTACCAACCACTGTTCGGCAGCACGGTGCGAACACCAGCGTTCGACGTGGAGGTGCCGGTCGTCGCGCACGCACTCGCCGATCCTGAGAAAGGCTCGGGGATCGCGATGATCTGTACGTTCGGTGACCTCACCGACGTCACCTGGTGGCGGGAGCTGCAGCTTCCCACCCGGCCGATCATCGGCTGGGACGGTCGCGTGATCCGAGAAACGCCCGCGTGGATCGCGACGCCCGACGCCGCCGCGTTCTACGAGCGGATTGCTGGGGCCACCGCCCACACCGCGAAGGAGCGGATGGTCGAGATCCTCAACGAGACCGGCCACATCGAAGGAGAGCCCAAGCCCATCAAGCACCCGGTGAAGTTTTTCGAGAAGGGCGACAAGCCGCTCGAAATCGTCACCACTCGGTCCCGCTGCCGCTGTGGTACCGGCTCGACGCTGATGCGAACCCGGTCTACGACGGCCCCTTGATCCCGTCGGACGACCGATTGCCGATCGACCCGTCGAGCGACGTTCCCGACGGCTTCACCCAGGATCAACGCGGACAACCCGGCGGTTTCATCGGCGACCCGGACGTGATGGACACATGGGCCACGAGTTCCCTCAGCCCGCAGATCGCCGGTGGATGGGAACGCGACCCGGACCTGTGGAGTCGCGTCTATCCGATGGATGTTCGTCCCCAAGCACACGAGATCATCCGCACCTGGCTGTTCTCGTCCGTTGTTCGCGCGCACCTCGAGGATGACTGCTTGCCGTGGTCGAACGCGGCGATCTCGGGATGGATCCTGGATCCCGATCGCAAGAAGATGAGTAAGTCCAAGGGCAACGTCGTCACGCCAATGGACCTGCTGGATGAGTACTCCTCCGACGCCGTTCGCTACTGGGCCGCATCGGGGCGCCCCGGCACCGATACGGCCTTCGACATCGGTCAGATGAAGATCGGTCGGCGGCTCGCGATCAAGGTGCTCAACGCGAGCAAGTTCGTCTTATCGATGGGCGTCGTCGACGACGTCTCGGCGATCACCCGACCGCTGGATTTGTCCATGCTGGCGATGCTTCGCGACGTCGTGGATCGAACAACCGACGCGTTCGAGAACTACAACTACGCCCGCGCACTCGAACTCGCAGAGTCGTTCTTTTGGACGTTCACCGACGATTACGTCGAGCTCGTCAAGGAGCGCGCCTACGGTGGCCAAGGAGAAGAGGCAGCGGCGAGCGCGAAGGCCGCCCTGTCTCTCGCGTTGTCGGTTCAACTGCGCCTGTTCGCGCCGTTCCTGCCGTTCACTACCGAAGAGGTGTGGTCGTGGGTCCATGACGCGTCTATCCACCGGTCCTCGTGGCCGCAGGTCGAGGAGTTCTCCGCGCTGCCGGAAGGGGACCCCGGAGTACTTGAAGCAACCGGTCAGGCTCTCAGCGGGGTGCGGAAAGTGAAGTCGGAGCAGAAGGTCTCCATGCGGGCCCGCGTCTCGTCAGCCACGATCTCCGGCCCGGGTGCCGATATCGAGCGCATTCGCCAGGCGATGGAAGATCTCGCAGCTGCGGGAAGCATCGAGGGGATGAATGTGACCGATGGGTCCGAAACTCTTCAGGTAGAGGCAGAACTAGCCCCCGTGGAGTAGTCGTGAGCACCTTGGTGATGTCGCTCGGCATGATCGCGTTCTTCGCTGTGGTGATGACCATCGCGTGGCGCCGCTACCAGCGGCACGCAGCCAAGGCAGCAGAGCGCTCCCGCGCCGCCATGGTGCAACTTCTCACCGACTCCGAGGTCGTCGCCGCCCAATTTCACGGCGAGATCTCAGGAGAGAACCAGGCAGAAGGCGCGCAGGACGCGACGGCTTCTACGGATCACGCATCAGGCGCTGATGGCTTGGCTGCGCGCGATGCCGAGGCGTTCGACGCGTTGGTCGAGAACTTCCATTCGGATTCCTCAGACGAGCGCTAACCGCTCGGCTGCTGCATGGCACACCACGAGATCACGTGGCTCACTGACTATTCGCTCAGGTCACCCAATTCCTTGAGCAGATCGAACTGTGAAGGCTTACGGTCCTTGCTCGCGGGCTTGGGTGCCGCCGGCCGCAACGGTCCGGGACTGGCGACCGCGGCTGCGGCCGCAGCCGGAACCGGCTCCTCGACGACTTCCTCTTCTTCGGCAACCTCA
>RGQW01000046.1 GCA_010029945.1 Actinomycetota bacterium
TACGTCACCGTGCGACTCCTCGGGATCAACACCCCCGAGGTTCGCGGGTTCTACAACAAGAACAGAGATGAGGACATGTGCGGAGCCGTGGAGGCCACCAGGGTTCTGGCTTCCCTGCTTCCACCGGGGACGCCCGTGCAACTTCGCTCATTGAGTAAGGGATCCACAGGTCTGGACAATCGGCCTCAGCGCTACGCGTTCGCGTGGAACCCAGCCACCGGCCAATACGACATCGACGTTCAAGCCGAGTTGGCGAGCGCTGGGCTTGCGACACTGTTCACCCTGTCCAACGAGGCCGCTCTGTCGTATTCCTACGCCGTGCACGTGGCGAACGCACAGGCCGCCGGACGGGGCATCTGGAACCCGAGTTTCTGTGGGCCGCCGGAGCAACCGGACGCATCCCTAAGCGTCATCGCTCACTGGAATGCCGGACGAAACGATAACGCCAACCCAAACGGTGAGTACGTCATCGTTCGTAACACCGGTGGAACGGTCGTCGACCTCAGCGGCTGGATTCTTCGAGATTCCGGCTCCACCGCATGGTTCACCTTCCCGAACGGATCGGTGCTCACCCCCGACGACTACCGGGTGGTTCATGTCGGTCAAGGAACTCCCGGGTTACCGAACCCCCGAGATCTCTATATGGGGTCGCCGACAGCGCTGTTGGCGAATGTGGCGCGTGATCGATTTACCGGAGATGGCGTCTATCTCCTGGACCCCTCCACGGCGTTCCGCTCGTGGTTCGACTGGCCCTGCGTCGTCGACTGCACGGACCCGGCCCAGGGAAAGCTCACGATCACCGACGTCAACCCCATCGCCACGTCAAAGAAACCATCGCGGGCAGCCAACGAGGAGTACATCGTCATCAAAAACACCTCGAACACCGAAATCAACCTCGATGGCTACTACTTGGCATACCGGAGCGCCACCTACCCGTTCGTCATCAACTCGCGAATCCCAGCCGGGAAGACGTTGACGGTCTTCATCGGCAAGGGAGTCCCATCGAAGCGCACTCAGTACTGGGGGCGCGAGGGGCCACTTCTGCGAAATACATCGGGAACAGTGGAGTTGCTCTCCGAGCGCAACGTGCTCATCAGCTCCAAGAAGTGGTGAGTGTCGAGCGGATCAGCCTCGTCCAGCACACAAGGTCAATCGCTACGTTGTTTCCCGTGCCGCTCGGCGCTGCTCTTCGATGCGAGCGGCTTCCTCGAGTGACGGTGCAGAGCCACCATGTCGCTGCGGGATCGATGTCCACCGAACACGATCATCGGAATGAGAGGAACCTCAGCCTCGCGCGCCATCCGCACCGCGCCGTTCTTCAACTCTTTGATTTCCAATGAACGACTCATCGTCGCCTCGGGGAAGACGCCGATCAGTTCGCCTGCTCGGGCCGCCGCGACGGCGGTCTCGAAGGCGACCGATCCATCGTGCCGGTCGACGGGAATGTGCTTCATTCCACGCATCAACGGTCCCGCTACCGGATGTCGAAACACCGAATCCTTCGCCATGAAGCGAACGAATCGGCGCCCCCGCCGATCCGCCGGTACGCCTCCGAGTGCGAAATCCAAATAACTCGTGTGATTCAACGCGAGCACCGCCCCACCCTGCAAAGGGATATTCTCCTCACCAACGATGTCGAGTTTCATACCGAGGACAGCGAAGATTCCTTTAAAGCCCTCCACGATGGCTCGATAGAGCGGTTCAGTCATCCGATGACCGTTCGGCTCGTGAGGCCAGCGTCCAAATCACCATGGCCCCGCCCCACGGACCGACCACCCAAATGGGCCAGTAGTAGGGGGCCGGGCCACTGCCCATCCAGGTGGCGAACCAAATGATGTTGACCAGGACACCGACACCCAGCCATGAAGCCCACGCGGACCGAAGCTTCTTGCGCTCCATCGCCGATTCACTCGGCTCCTGCGGAGCAATGGCCGTCTCTCGTGGCAAATCCGCGGTGAGATCTCGCAAGTCCGCGAAGGTCTTGGCTTCGTGGGCGCGGTCAAGGCGGTCGTCGAACTCCTCCGGCAGGAGCCGGCCCTCGGCATACGCCTCACGGAGTTCAGAGATCGTCGCGTCGCGGTCCGCGTCACCAGCGCGAAGTTCCGGATCGTTCACGAACGGCACAGTAGTCGGACGTCAGCGGGGAGGGAATCCACCCGGAGGCGTCACGTGTGATGCATCGGGGGCAACAGTTTCTGCCCCACGGGACCCCGACTGCGCATCGAGGAGCGCGTGCACTTCCGTTGCGCGATAGCGGCGGTGACCACCGAGGGTTCGAATGCTTGTCAGTTTTCCGGCCTTGGCCCAACGCGTGACGGTCTTGGGATCGACCCGAAAGAGTGCCGCTACTTCTGAAGGGGTGAGGAGTTGATCAGGGTCCGGATCACGTCCCGACATCGCCTCTCCCAACGTTGCCTCGTTGCCACGGATTGAAGGCCGAGCACTTTGCGCCGATACGTACCTTTCCACCGTATGCGCGTAGAGGCAAGCAAAATTTCCTGCCAATGAATACTGATGCCCACTTTTCCTCCTGAAGAAGGGGGAAACTGCGCCCCGTGTCCTGCCCTACAGTGACCTCGTGACGGATCCCTCCGGCCCCGACCCTTGGGGTGGTTTCGACGGCCACGAGAGTGTGATCGTCGCTCAGGACGAGTTCACCGGCCTGCAAGCAGTCGTCGCCATCCACTCAACTGTCCTGGGGCCGGCCCTCGGTGGCGTTCGAATGTCGACGTACGCCGACACATCGTCTGGCGCAAATGCCGCCGCCTACGCCGATGCATTGCGTTTGTCACGAGCGATGATGACCTACAAGAACGCACTTGCGGGACTTCCCCACGGTGGAGGCAAAGCCGTCATCGTGCACGACCCATCGAACAAGCCACCGGAACTGCTGCACGCCTTCGGTGAACTCGTCACGTCTCTCGGCGGTCGATACGTCACCGCAGGCGATGTCGGGATGCGCGTTCAGGACATGGATGTCATCTCCGAGACGTGTCGATGGACCACCGGCCGCTCCCCCGAGAACGGCGGTGTCGGCGATTCTGGGATTCTCACGTCCGTCGGTGTTCACCTGGGCATGCGAGCGGGGGCGGAGGCTGCTTTGGGCACGGCGGATCTGTCCGGGGTGACGGTCGGTGTGATCGGTGCCGGAAAGGTCGGCGGCCGTCTCATCGGTCACCTCATCCGTGACAGTGCTCGAGTAATAGCCATGGATCCGTCCGCCGCGGTGCGTTCGTCGCTCGAACCCGAACGCGATCACCTGGGTCGATTCGCTTGCTGAACTTCTGGCCTACCGACCACAGGTGTTGTCCCCCAATGCTCTCGGTGGGGCGATTAGCGAGGCCCTCGTGGAGGACTTGGCCGCAGCGGAGGTTCGCCTGGTGTGCGGGGGGGCCAACAACCAGTTGGCCACGGACCGGGTCGGGGACCTCCTCGACCACGCGGGGATCGTCTACGCACCTGACTTCTGCGTGAACTGCGGAGGCGTCATCCAGGTTGCCGAGGAACTCACCGGGGCCGATCTCGATCGAGCACGAGCCACCGTGGAGCGGGTCTTTGACACCACCCGCAGCGTCCTGGAACGGGCTCGTGGGGAGGGCATCACCCCCGTCCGGGCCGCCGAGCGGGAGGCAGAGGCGCGGATTGCGGCATCCCTGCCCCAGGGGGCCGCTGACGCGCGCCGCACCCGGGACGGGGTAACCTAAAGGCTCGCTGTGGTCCCGGGATCGCGGCCCGATCGGCCCAGCGAGTACCGTCCACGTGAGAACCCGGAATCTGGATGAGGGGGTCGAGCCATGGGGCGCGGCCGAGCTAAGGCTAAGCAGACGAAGGTCGCTCGTGCGTTGAAGTACGGCGGTCCGCAGACCGATCTACAGCAACTTGAGGCAGAACTCACCGGTGGATCCGACTCCACCGATGTTGATGCCAGTGACAGCGGCGTCGACGAGGGCGATCCCTACGCGGACGATCCCTACGCGCCGGATTCCTACGGCTACGAGGACGAGCAGAACTAACCGCTGCTGTCTTTCGCGTAACTGCCGACCAGGCTCACCGCGCCACCCGAGCCACCTTTGGCCGAGGCATCACCGACGTCATCCGTGGTGCGGTCCCGAACAGAACCGCAGACCCACGCGTCCACGCCACGCTCCGTGAGAGTGGCGAGTGCTTGTTCGACAGACGCTTCGGTTACCACGGCAACCATTCCCAAACCCATGTTGAAGGTTCGTTCCATCTCACGCGGATCGATCCCACCACGGCTCGCCAATAGCGAGAAGATCGCCTGCGGAGTCCAGGTGCTCCTGTCCAGGTCCGCGGCCTGATTGTCGGGCAGCACTCGAGCGACATTCGCCGCGATGCCGCCACCGGTGATGTGGGAGAAGGCGTGAACATCCGCTGACTCGATCAGCGCCAAACAGTCGCGGGCGTAGATCCGCGTCGGCTCCAGCAACTCTTCTCCCACCGAACGCGTCAGTTCCGGAACGACTTCCTCCAACGCCGACGCATCGGGCAGCAGCACCCGGCGGGCGAGCGAGTAACCATTCGAGTGGAGTCCACTGGAACGCATCGCAACCAGCACGTCCCCGGTGACAACACGCTCAGGACCCAGTGCATCGGGTGCATCCACGATGCCGGTTCCGGCTGCCGCGAGGTCGTACTCGTCCGGTTCCATGAGTCCCGGGTGCTCTGCAGTCTCACCGCCGACCAGAGCACAACCGGCCTGCTCGCATCCGGTGGAAATACCCTCGACAATCGACGCCATCCGCACCGGATCCACCGACCCGGTGGCGATGTAGTCGGTGAGGAACAAAGGCTCGGCTCCACAAACGACGAGATCGTCCACCACCATCGCGACCAGGTCGATCCCGACCGTGTTGTGGATGCCCATGGCCCGGGCGACAGCGATCTTGGTTCCCACACCGTCGGTGCTGGTTGCTAACAGCGGCTGCTGCATGCCCGTGTATCGGGAAATATCGAACAGTCCAGCGAAGCCGCCGAGTCCGCCGACAACCTCGCTCCGCATCGTTCGGGCGACCGAGGCTCGCATCAATTCGACCGCACGCTCTCCAGCGTCCACGTCAACGCCGGCATCGGAGTAGTTGATACCGGGCATTCAGACTCGCTTCAGCGCATCGTTGGCACCACCGCCGGAAGAGTTCTCGACTCGGCGGGCGATTCCTTCCAGAACCGACTTACCGATGCGATCTTCCGCGGGAAGCTCGACGGGGTAGACGCCATCGAAACAGGCCCTGCACAGATGCTCCTTCTTCTGCTGGGTTGCCCCTACTAGCGCATCGAGGGTGACGAAAGCTAGTGAGTCGGCGTTAATGGAGGCACAGATCTCTTCCACCGAGAGGCCGTTTGCGATCAACTCCGCGCGACTAGCGAAGTCGATGCCGTAGAAGCAGGGCCACGCCACCGGGGGGCTCGAGATTCGAACATGCACCTCACGGGCACCCGCTTCACGGAGCATGCGCACGAGGGCGCGTTGGGTGTTGCCGCGCACGATGGAGTCATCGACCACCACGAGGCGCTGTCCTTCGATGACTTCCTTGAGCGGATTCAACTTCAGACGAATACCCAATTGACGGATCGTTTGGCTGGGTTGGATGAATGTACGGCCTACGTAGGAGTTCTTGACAAGACCTTCGGCAAAGGGAATTCCTGATTGTTGGGCGTATCCGATCGCTGCATACCGTCCGGATTCCGGCACCGGAATCACGAGGTCGGCTTCGACCGGGTACTCGCGCGCGAGTTGTCGCCCGATTTCAACTCGGGTTGCCTGCACGCTGCGTCCTGCGATGGTCGTGTCCGGTCTCGCCAAATACACATACTCGAACAGACATCCCTTCGGGTCTGCCTGGGCGAAGTGATGAGATCGCAAGCCATTGGAGTCAATGACGACCAGCTCGCCCGGTTCGACTTCACGAACAACAGACGCGCCCACGATGTCGAGGGCTGCGGTCTCACTGGCGATGACCCACCCACGCTCGAGCCGCCCGAGGACGAGGGGGCGTATTCCCTGAGCATCACGAGCGGCGTACAGGGCGTCGTCGTCCATGAAGACCAACGAGAACGCACCAAGAAGCTTCGGAAGTTCCTCGAGTGCCGCCTGTTCGAGTGGCAGATCGGGGTGAGCCGCGAGAAGACCGGAAATGACTTCCGTATCGGTGGTCGCATGCAGACCGGCGTTGATCGGCAATTCACCTGATGTGCTGGCCAATTCCGCCAGCCGCTCGGACAGGTCTGCCGTGTTGGTGAGGTTTCCGTTGTGCCCGAGGGCCAGATTGCCCGTCGCCGTTGGACGGAACGTCGGCTGGGCGTTCTCCCACACGCTCGAACCCGTAGTGGAGTAGCGCGTGTGACCGATCGCGACGTGTCCGTGCAGTGATTCCAGGCTCGCTTCGGTGAAGACCTGTGACACCAAGCCCATGTCTTTATAGACGACGATGTGCGATCCGTCGCTGACGGCGATTCCAGCGGATTCCTGTCCGCGATGCTGCAGTGCATACAGACCGAAGAACGTAAGTTTGGCGACTTCTTCACCCGGAGCCCACACTCCGAAAACCCCGCAGGCATCCTGCGGACCCTTCTCGCCGGGGAGGAGCTCGTGGGTCAGTTGCCCATCTCCGCGCGGCACGCGCTCAGACTACGGGATCGGCGAACATTCGTGCCGTTCCGGTCACGACCACCCGCACCGGATCACCCACCGCGACTCCGGTGCCTCCGGCCGAGCGCACATCCACCACGGGTCCGTCGTCCAACCGGACGGACGTCAGTGAATCGTGACCGTGATAGCGAATGGATTCCACGGTTCCCGGGACACCTTGCGGGTCCGGACCGACACCTCGATCCGCGACCAGAACGAGTTGCTCAGGGCGTAACACAACGCGCCGGCTACTCGATTCTGATTCGCGGTGGTTGCGAATCGGCACCCACCCGACGGCTGTGTGGGCACTGGATCCCTGCATCTCGGTCACCGGCAGTTCGACGAGATCGCCTATGAAACGGGCAACGTTGAGGGTCGAGGGGTCGTCGTAGACCGTCCACGGGGCATCCACCTGCTCGATCCGCCCCGACGACATCACCGCCACCCGATCGGCCATCGAGAGGGCTTCTTCCTGATCGTGGGTCACGAGGATCGCCATCGTGCCGATGTCTGCGAGGAGTCTGCGCACCTCGGTGCGCACATCGATTCGCAGCGAGGCATCGAGGAAGAGCGCGCCTTCCTGCGGGACGATGCCGATCCGACGTCGCTCGGGTGGAAGCCACGTTCGCTCGTTGGATGCGATCGTTCCTGCGATCGTGACGATGCCCGTCGCCGGGCGAAGGTACCCGGCGATAGCGCGCAGCAGGGTGGTCTTTCCAGAGCCGCTGGGACCCAGGATGGTGACGAACTCTTGCTGCTCGACCTCTATCGAGACATCCCGCACGACGACGGGTCCGCCGTATCCGACAGAGATGTTGTCGAGAGACAGTTGCGGCACTGCAGGCGACGTTGTCATCGGACACCACCAACGTAGGCCACCTCGTCGGTGCGAACCATCTCGTCATCCGCACGATCAGTGCTCGCTGCTGTTTCGGGTGATCGTGCCATCCACCGACCCATGAGCCACGCAGGTACGGACGCAAGAACGATCATGGTCAATGCATACGGAGCGGCAGAACCGAAGGCCTGGATTTCTGTTCGCGACCACAATTCGGTGGCCAGGGTGTTGAAGCCGGTGGGCCGCAGCATCAAGGTGGCCGGCAATTCCTTCATCGCTGTCAGAACAACGAGCAGGGTTCCGGCTGCGATTCCCGGCCATGCGAGGCGACCGGTCACCGTGCACCAGGCACGAAGCGGGCCCCGCCCGAGACTTCGCGCGGTGGATTCCAAACCCGGTGGCACGTGGGCGATCGCCGATCTGCTCGATCCAATGGCTTTCGGCAGAAAGAGCACAGCGTAGGCGAAGGCGAGCACCGCAAGAGTCTGGTACGCCGCCGGTAGTACGGCAAGGGTGAGAAAGACCAGCGATAGACCAACCACGACCCCCGGGAGGGCGTGGCCGAGAAACGCCGCGCCCTCGATACTCCTGACGATGCGGGAGCGGTACCGAGCAGCGAGTGCGGCGATAGGCAGGGCGAGCAGCAGGGCAAGTGCAGCTCCGAGAATGGATGAGGACGCCGAACCGACAACGGCGCCTGCAAGCTCTCCGACATCAAGTTCGGTTCGCCGGCTTTCCAGCAGCAGTCGGGTCAACGACCATGCGGGAACACCGAGCGACAAGGCCGCGACTCCGACCAGCCATGCGACACCGAGCACCGTGCCGCCGGTGCGGAGTTGTTGCCGCGGCGCGGGCCGCGACACGCCTGATCCAATGCGCCAACGCTGTGACTTTCCTCGAATGCGCGCTTCGATCACGACGAGCAACAAGGCCAGGCAGACAAGGACGAGCGACAGCACCGCCGCCGTCGTGCGATCAAACGATGCGCGGTAGGCGGTGTAGATCACTCGGGTGAAGGCATCGACGCGGAAGATCGCCACCGTGCCGAATTCGCTCAACGTATACAGCGCTGCAAGTAGCACACCGGCGGCTGCGGCCGGCCAGGCAAGGGGAAGGGTGACGCGACGCGCGACGGCCAGGGGTCCCAACCCGAGGGATCGAGCGGCCTCTTCGTGTCCGGCGTCGATGGAGCGAAGGGCGGCCGTCAATGGGATGGCGACATAAGGGTAGGTCGCGAGCACCATGACCAGTGCGGCTGCCCCGATTCCCGACATGCTCGGAAACTCGGCGATCCACGCGTAGGCCATCACGTACGAGGGAACCGCGAGGGGAAGTGCCGCCATCACCAGGAAGAAGGCGCGTCCGGGGATGTTCGTCCTGGCCAATAACCACGCCGTGGGGACGGCGATCAGCAAGCAGCCGACGATCACCAACGTCACGAGAGCGACACTCGTGATGGTTGTTTCGAGAGTTCTGTCTCGAAGCAACGCTTCGACGACTGCGTTCCAACCGGCCGACGACGTGCGGACCAGTAGGTACAGCAGCGGGATGGCCGCAACGGCGACGCTCACAACCGCCGCTGCAATCAAGAGCAGCGGCGGTCGCATCGAATTCACCGTTCGGCGATACACGATCAACTCCTACGTCAGACCGACGTCCTGCAGCATGAGCAACGTGCCGGGGAGGTCTTCCAATTCGGCCAGGGGAATATCGGGCCCCTGCACCTGCGACAGGGGAGGCACACCGTCGGGGCCTTCGACACCGGCGACCAGCGGGTATTCGAACGTCGTCTCGACGAACCACTGTTGTGCCGATTCAGATAGCAGCCACTCCATTAGTGCGCGAGCACCGTCGGCGTTGTCGGTAGGTCGCACGATGCACGCTCCCGACACGTTGACCAAGGCTCCGGGGTCACCGGGCTCGGCGAATGCGAGTTGCACGTTCATCGCGTCTTCGCCGACTTCCGCGGCCTTCTCGTACCAGTAGTAATGGTTGATCAGACCTAGTTGCACTTCTCCTGCATCGACGGCGTCGCGGATGAGTCCGTTCTTCTCGTACAACTGAACATCGTTGTCGACCAAACCCTGCAGCCACTCGCGCGTCGCGTCTTCTCCTGCTGCGACTCGCATGGCGGTGACGAACGCTTGAAATGATCCATTCGTTGGAGCGATCGCTACTTGTCCGCGCCATTGCTCGTCGGTCAGATCAAAAACAGATGTCGGGACCTCATCTGCAGACAGTTGCGTCGAGTCGTACGCAATCACCCGGGCTCGACCGGTTACCCCGGTCCATGTTCCGTCGGCTGACCGGTACGCCGCCGGAACCGAGTTCGCAATCGAGTCCGCCAGCGGCGCGCACATTCCGGCACCGTCAAGGGCTCCCAGAGCACCCGCATCCTGTCCGTAGTAGACGTCAGCGGGTGACGCGTCACCTTCTTCGATGATCTGTGCCGCCATCTCCGCCGTGTCGCCGTACCGCACCTCGACGGGTACACCGGTTTCTTCCGTGAACTTCTCGAACAACGGCTCGATCATTTCTTCACTGCGCCCGGAGTAGACGACCACGGGCTTACCGGCAGCTGAGCCAGCTGAGTCAGCAGACGGATCGTCGCTGGAACCGGCGCAGGCAGCCAGGGCGAAGGCGATTGCCGGCACAGCGGCGATCAAGGGAAAGAGCTTCGCGCGGGTCATGAACGTCCTTCAGTGGGGGAGATCGCCCGATGGCGTAATTCAGGTAAGGCAAACCTTACTTAGGGTCACCTAACTGGGTCAAATTCCCCTAGGGGTCCCAGGGGGAGTAGCCCGGACAGGTCGGATCGGGCTCCGCTGGCGTGAACTCTGCCGTCCCTCACGGCCTCGGCCCAGGTGAGTCTGCCCAGCGCGAGGGCCAACCACGTCTGGGTATTCATCTCCACCACCGCCGGCGGTGTCCCACGCCTATGCGTTGCACCCTCAATGACCTGCACCGCCGCGTACGGAGGAACGCGAACTTCCACACTCTTGCCCGGCGCCCTCGCCACCAACTCGGCAAGTGCACCTTTCACGGCCGCACGCTGGTCGTCTTTCGGTGGCTCCCGACCGGACTCCAGTGCGTCGAGCACCACAATGGCGCGTTCGACCCACGAGTTGTCCCCCATCAGGAGAACAACGCCGGAAGGGTCGCGGTGTTCGCATCCCTCAACCGATCGAGTGACACCGTGAAGAACTCTCCGAACTGCAACACCTGGGTGCC
>RGQW01000047.1 GCA_010029945.1 Actinomycetota bacterium
TCCGTCGACCGTCCCGCGGTGCTGCGATTGTTCTGGTCGGTGTTGCCATCATCGCCCTCGCGAGTCCTGTGGTAACACTCTCACTCGCGCCATGGCTGAGCGCAGCGATCATGGGTGGGTGTGCTGCGGGCTTCGCGGTAGGTGCGACGCGTGCGCTCCTAGGAAATCGTGGTGATGTTGGCCACCGGATTACGTGCATCTCGGCCGTGTGGCTGCCTATGGCGTGCGGGCAAGTCGGGCTTAGCGCCAGTCTCGGCTCCGACATCGTGTTGATGCTGCCGGTGTTCGCCGTCCCGCTGGTCGCTTCGGTCGCCTGGATGAACGCAGGTGTGGGTCTGTGGACGCCGGTGAGGTCCAGCGCTCTCTAGAGGCGAGATCGCACGAGGGGCGTTAGCATGCTGGAATTCCAGAAGGGGGTTGGGCATGGGTCGTCTCCTGCAAACCGAAGGTCTCACTGAGATACAGCGCGACATTCTCGATGCTGTCCGCGACTTCGTGGACGCGGAGATCCTGCCGGTAGCCAGCGAGTTGGAGCACAACGACGAGTACCCCAAAGACATCGTCGACGGTTTGAAGGAACTCGGCGTGTTCGGCCTGATGATTCCCGAGGAGTACGGCGGGCTCGGCGAGTCACTACTGACGTACTCCCTCGTGGTCGAAGAGATCGCGCGAGGATGGATGAGCGTCAGTGGTGTGATCAACACCCACTTCATCGTTTCGCACATGGTGCTCCATCACGGCACCGAGGAGCAAAAGCAGCACTTCCTGCCCCGAATGGCCACGGGTGAGGTTCGCGGAGCGTTCAGTATGAGCGAGCCGGGTTGCGGCTCGGACGTCTCCGCCATCACCAGCACGGGGCAGAAGATGTGGCTGACCAACGGCGGCTCATCGACACTCGTCGCCGTGCTGGTTCGAACGGACAACGCCGCCAGTGAGGACAGCAGCGTGTATAGGCGCATGTCCACCTTCCTCATCGAAAAGCCCGAAGGCTTCGGTGAGGTGCGGCCCGGTCTGACGATTCCAGGCAAGATCGAAAAGATGGGCTACAAGGGCGTTGACACCACGGAATTGGTCATGGATGGCTTGCGCCTTCCTGCGTCGACGATTCTTGGTGGCGAACCGGGCAAGGGTTTTTATCAGATGATGGACGGAGTCGAGGTCGGCCGCGTGAATGTCGCTGCCCGAGCCTGCGGTCTTGCTCTGCGGGCCTTCGAACTCGGCGTGGAGTATGCACAACTACGCAGCACATTCGGCAAGCAGATCAGCGAACATCAAGCCGTGGCGTTCCGTCTCGCTGACATGGCAACGAAGGTCGAGGCAGCGCACCAGATGATGGTGATGGCTGCGCGGACGAAGGATTCCGGTGCCCGCAACGACCTCGAGGCAGGAATGGCCAAGTACCTGGCCAGTGAATACTGCAAAGAGGTCGTCGAGGATTCCTTCCGGATTCACGGCGGGTACGGCTACTCCAAGGAGTACGAGATCGAACGGCTCTACCGTGAAGCCCCCATGCTGATGATCGGTGAGGGCACCGCCGATATCCAGAAGATGATCATCGCGCGACGTCTGCTCGAGGACTACAAGATCCGTACGTGATGGCGGACATTCCGTGCATCGGTGCGGTCGTGTTCGACGACCAGGGGCGATTGCTCCTTGTCCAGCGCGCGAACCCTCCTGCTCAGGGGTTGTGGTCGCTACCGGGTGGGCGGCAAGAGCCCGGGGAGACCGCCGAGCAAGGCGTCGTGCGCGAGGTCCACGAGGAAACGGGTCTCACCGTGCGTGTCGAGCGGGAAGTCGGGACGGTGGTTCGTCAAGCTCCGTCGGGTGATGACTTCGTGATCCGAGACTTCGTCTGTGTGGTGCGTGGGGATGACGCAGTGGTGGCCGCGGACGATGCAGCCGACGCACGCTTTTTCTCCGTTTCGGAACTTGCCGAGCTGCCGACCAGTGAAGGTCTGATCGAAGCGCTGACCGAGTGGAACCTCCTAATTCCGTGAGTGGCGAATCTGCACGCAGTTGGCCTGCTCGCCGGGTTGCGTCTGAGCGCCATCTCTAGAGACACTGCACGTCGGCCCACACGCACAACCTTGCGCCGCGCCTGACGTGACCCCAGTCGCTTGCAAGCTTGTCGATCAGCAACATGCCCCGGCCATCCGGTGACTCGTCGCTGCTCGCTACCTGATGCGGACTTCCGTCGGAGTCCGAGCACACCTCGAGGTGCATCACGTCGCCTGCGACGGTGATCGTCATCGTGATTGCGCCCGTGCCACGTCCGTGCGCCCACGCGTTGGTGACCAACTCGGAAGCAACGAGTTCGGCATCGATGACGTCGCTAGTGGTCGATGCCACGTCGCGTACGTGCTGTCGGGCTATCACCGCAGCCGTCGAATCCATGGGTAAGTCCCAGGTGAACGTGGCCGTCATCACGCTCCTTCGTCCACCCTCCACAATAGACGCGTGGCGCGGATCATCGCGGTGGCGAACCAAAAGGGTGGAGTGGCGAAAACCACGACCGCCATCACCCTCGCTGCTGCGCTCGCCGACACGGGGCACGCGGTTCTGGTGATCGATCTCGATGCGCAGGCGTGCGCGACCTTCTCTCTCGGTATCGATCCCGAGGACCTACCCCCGCAGACCGTGGACTTTCTTCTCGACGACCTTCCCTCCAGCGAGGGCTCCGCCCAGATGCGTTCTGCGATCCGAACAACCGACGAGGGATTCTCGTTGCTCCCCGCAACATTGTCCCTTGCTTCGGCGGATGTTTCTCTCGCCGATAGACCTGCGCGCGAGCGAACTCTTTCCCGCATACTCGACGAGATCCGAGACACTTTCGATGTCATCGTGATCGACTGCTCGCCGTCCTTGGGATTGACCACCATCAATGCCCTCGTTGCGGCCGACGATGTACTTGTCCCGTTCAAGTGCGAAACCTTGTCCCACCGCGGATTGGGTCAATTGATGGAGAGCATCGACGAAGTAAAGCGATGGAGCAATCCCGATCTACGGGTGGCCGGCATTGTTCCCACGATGTTCGACGGCCGAACCGCGCACGCGAAAGCCGTGCTGGCCGACATTGGGCCCCGATACGGCGTGCGGGTTTTCGAGCCGATTCCCCGAAGTATCCGTTTCGCCGAAGCGCCAGCGGTGGGGAGGACGATCTTGGCTACCGCCCCCGATTCCCCCGGTGCTCGCGCGTACCGGCAACTCGCCGAGGATATCTCCGGGATGTGATCGAGCTGGCGCGTGACCTAGCCGGCGGCGTTCCCACCGGTCGGGTTGCCACCGGTTGGTTTGCCACCGTGCGTGCGGCGGCGACGACGGCGGCGCGGCTTGCTGGCGTCGGATGAAGACGACCCCGACGAGTTACCTGATTCCTTTGTCGAAGAGGACTTGCCCGAGGACGATTTCCCCGAGGATGACTTCCCGGAAGACGTGGTGGAGCCACGGCGCTTCGAACCACCCGAGCGTTGTTGGTTGCCGCCACGGCGATCCTCCCGCGAGCGCGGACCGCCGGTGCGCTTTCCGGTTTCTCCAACATCTTCGACCTTCTCAGCAGACAATCCAGCTCGAGTGCGCTGGCCTTTCGGCAGTCGACCAGTGGTTCCCTCAGGTATGCCGAGTCCGGTGAACACATGGGGGCTGGTGGAGTAAGTCTCCAGAGGATCTTTAAACGGCAGCTTCAATGCCCGATCGATCATCTGCCAGCGCGCGATGTCCTCCCAGTCGACTAACGTGACGGCGACTCCCGACGCTCCGGCTCGACCGGTGCGACCGATTCTGTGCAGGTAAGTCTTCTCGTCATCTGGGCATTCGTAGTTGATGACATGCGTGACGCCATCGACATCAATGCCGCGGGCGGCAACATCGGTGGCGACAAGAACATCGACTTTGCCGGAGCGGAATGCGCGCAACGCTTGTTCACGCGCTCCCTGCCCTAGATCACCATGAACCGATCCCACGGCGAAGCCCCGCTCGGTGAGATCATCGGTGATCTTCTGCGCCTTCCGCTTCGTGCGCGTAAAGATCATCGTCAGGCCGCGGTCTTTCGCCTGCAGAACACGTGCCAGCAACTCCACCTTGTCCATCGGGTGAGCCCGCCAGACGTGCTGTTCGATTGCATCGACGGTTGCGTTGTCATCCCCGGGGTCTATCGCCCGCATGTGGGTCGGCTGGTTCATGTACCGACGCGCGAGAGCGATGATCTGGCCCGGCATGGTGGCGGAGAACAACATGGTCTGCCGGTTGGTGGGAACGAGTGCGACGATCTTCTCGACATCGGGGAGGAACCCCATGTCGAGCATTTCGTCTGCCTCGTCGAGCACGAGCTCGCGCACGTGTGACAGATCGAGATCGCCTCGTCCGGCCAAATCAATAATGCGTCCGGGCGTTCCGACGATGACGTCGATTCCTGCGCGAAGAGCATCTATTTGCGGCTCGTAGGCCCTGCCTCCATAAATCGAGAGCACTCGAATGCCTAGCCCAGCACCGGCTTGCTCGATATCTGTCGCGACTTGGAGAGCTAACTCACGTGTGGGGCAGACGATCAGACCCTGGGGCTTGTTCTGTGCCGCCTCGGGAAGTTGGGCGTAGTCCTCGCTGGCGGGCGCCGCGATGCGTTGGATCAGCGGGATACCGAACCCCAGCGTCTTGCCGGTTCCGGTCTTCGCTTGACCGATGACGTCTCGGCCCTCGAGCGCCAGACCCAGGCACATTTCCTGGATGGGGAAAGCAGTCGTGATGCCGTGGCTGGCTAAGGCCTCCACGATCGGTGTGCTGACACCGAGTTCGGCGAAAGTCTTGGGTTCGACTGGATTCGGGTCGGCGGCTACCGGGTCGGCAGTGTCCGGAGTCGTAGCGCCATCCGGCGCGGCTTGGTCAATGAGTTGGTCGTTCGTGGTGCTCAGCAGAACTCCTGGGTTCGGGAAGCACCGTGAGTGCGTCCGAGGTGGGTCGGTGAAGCGACACCGACGGCGAGATTCGATGTCCCGCGATTACTCCATGGTACCGGCCGGACGAGATCCCTGCCGTCACTAGGGCTGGGTGGCTACCCTGGGGTCATCATGATCGACGGCTCCACACCTTTCGACTCGACGGATGCGGCCCTGTCCGATCCGTCGTATCGGGCCGCCCTCGTCGATCTTTTCGGCGTGCTTGCGTATGGCGAGCTCGTGGCGTTCGAGCGCTTGGCGGCGGACGCGGCGATGGCCCCCCGGGTGGAGGACAAGGCCGCTCTGGCAGGCATGGCGACGTCCGAGTACCGCCACTTCCTATCGCTGAAGGATCGCCTCTCCGACCTTGGCGTCGATCCCAATGAAGCGATGGAGCCGTTTCGGCAACCGATTGATGAGTTCCATGCGCACACCAAGCCGGCGGATTGGTTGGAAGGGTTGGTGAAGGCCTACGTGGGCGACGGCATCGGTACCGACTTCTATCGCGAAATCTCGGCGTTTGTTGATCCGGCGAGTCGTGAGTTGGTGCTCAATGTGTGTGAGGACCTCGGACAATCCGCGTTCGCCGTAGATCGTGTGCGCTCGGCCATTGCCGCCGATCCGCGGGTGGCCGGTCGACTCGCTCTGTGGGGACGACGTCTCGTCGGTGAAGCTCTCTCTCAAGCACAGAGAGTGGCGGCCGACCGCGATGCGCTATCCGCCCTGCTTGTCGGCGGAGCCGATCGTCCGGGCGTAGACCTGGCAGAGATCGGCCGGATGCTGGCCAGACTTACCGACAACCACACGCGCCGGATGCAAGAGTTGGGCTTGGCCGCCTAGGACGACGTCGGGTCACTCCCGCAATCGAGCGAGGAGTTTAGGAGGCGCTCCCGAAGCCGACTTTGCGGCTTGCGGCCGGACCTATCTCGACGTACGCGATCTTCGCGGACGGAACCAGAACCTGGCGTCCTCGGGAATCAGTGAGCGAGAGAAGCGTGCCTTTGTCGATCGCCGACGACACGGCTTTGGTGATCGCCTCCGCAGTCTCGTCGCTCTCAACCGTTATCTCTCGGGGTGTATCGACGACTCCGACCTTGATCTCCACCGCTGTCATCCCTTTCCTCGACTCTTCGTGTTGCGCTGACGTTGTGTGCTCGCCGGGCGATCATGAGACTACGCGACGATGGGCGATAGCGCCTATTCCGAGGGCTCTCCCGGCGGATGGGTGAGAGGAAAGCTCCGGATGCCGCGCCAGGCCAGTGATGCAACGAGGTCGGCGGACTCCTCCAGAGTTGTCTCCGATTGATCGGACGTTAACCAGCGACTGGCGGCTACTTGGGCCAGCCCCTGAAGCCCCGATCCAAGAAGCATGGCCTGCTCGTGACGAAGGCCAGTGTCGGCGGAGATGACGTCCGCGATCTTGCTGGCAATGGCTTCGTGCACACGATCGACGCGTTCTCTCACGGCTGATTCGTTCATCACGTCACTTTCAAACACCAGTCGAAAGGCACTGTTCCGGTCCGCGACGAAGGCGAAGTACGCGCGCATGGTGGCCCCGACTCTCTCCTTGTTGTCGGTGGTGCTGGCCAGTGCGGCGTCCGCCGAGTGAAGAAGTTCTTCGATCCCTCGATCCAGCAGAGCGAGATATAGCTCGAGTTTGCTGGGGAAGTGCTGGTAGAGAACCGGCTTCGTTACCCCGGCGGCGTCGGCAATCTCGTCCATCCCGGCGGCGTGATAGCCGCGTTCCATGAATACCTTGCGCGCCTGCGTCATGACCTGCTCGCGCCGCTGCTCGCGCGGCATCCGGGTTCCCTTTGTGCCAGAAGCGTCCGTGGGCACAGAAGTGTCCGAAGCAGGATCGGTCATCCGTTCAGGTTAGCCCCCGAGCGTCGTACTCTTGTTGTGTGAGTGCGGCTGCGCCCGAGATGGTCCTCGATATGCGGGGCGTCACCGTCATGTATGGCTCGGCCCGGGGGATCGAAGACGTTTCGCTATCCGTGCCGGCAGGACAGGTCACGGGGCTTCTGGGCCCGAACGGATCGGGCAAGACGACGTTGCTGCGGGCGGTGCTCGACCTTGTTCACCCGCAACAGGGCTCTATCGACATCGTTACGACGAGTTCAAAAGACCGGCGTGCTCGAGCCAACGTGGCCTACCTGCCGGGCGATTTGTCCCTTCCGGGCCGGCTGACCGGCAAGGCCCTCCTGCGACGATTCAGTGCAGCCGGTGGTGGGTTGGATCCGACCCGGGTGGAATCACTCACCAAGCGCCTTGGAGTCGACCTGACCAGGCCCGTGGGCACGTTGTCCAAGGGCAACAGGCAGAAGGTCGGCTTGGTACTCGCCTTCGCCAAGAACGCCCGAGTCCTCCTGCTCGACGAGCCGACATCCGGACTCGACCCGTTGCTGCAGAGAGAATTCGCCGTCCTGGTCGACGAAGTGACCAAGGATGGAACCGCCGTTGTCCTCTCGAGCCACGTGATGTCCGAACTCGAAGATCTCGCTGACCGTGTCGCCGTTCTTCGGGAAGGTCGATTGGTCGCGGTAGAGACGATCGATCAGTTGCGTGCACGGGCTCGACAACGCATTCGCATTCGGACAGTGGACGCGAATGCAACCGACGCTTGCCGCGACAGTCTCGCTCGGCTGCCAGGCGTCGATGCGCATGCGGCAGACGCGGTGATCGATGCGACTTTTACCGGAGGGGTCGATCGGATCATTAAGGCGCTGGCGGAACACTCCGTGCAGTCGATCGAATCCGTCGGCGGCGAACTCGATGAAGTTCTCCTCGACTTCTATTCGGATGAACGCTACGCACCGAAGGTTGGTGAGTAGGCCGATGTCGCTGCTTGTTTCTGATCTGCGTCTTCGATGGCGATCATTGCTGTGGTGGACAGTAGGAGTCGTACTGCTCTCAACTCTCGTCGCTTCCTTCTACAAATCCATCGCGGGAGACACCGCGTACGAAGAGGTCTTCAGCAGCCTGCCGGAGTCGCTGCAAGGTTTGATTGGTGGCGCTGACCTCGGCACTCCGGTGGGTTACTTATCGGCGGAGATGTACTCATTCTTCATGCCAGCGGTTCTCCTCGTCTTTGCCATCGGACGATCGACATCAACGTTGGCGGGCGAAGAAGAGGACCACACGCTCGACCTGCTGCTGGCCCAGCCGATCAGCCGGACAGCGCTGTACGTGCAGAAAGTTGTTGGTGTCGCCTTAGGTATCGCTGTTCTGGCGATCGCCGTCGCGGTGCCCGTCATCGCGCTGGCGGACTGGTCGGAGTTGAAGGTTCCCGCGGCGAATCTGTGGGCCGCGACGGCCCAGTTGTTCGCCTTCGTTCTCTTCTTGGGAATGCTCGCGATGACGGTGTCGGCAAGCATGGGACGCCGCGCCGCGGGCGTGGGAGTAGCGGCCGGACTGGCGTTCGTGACCTACCTCCTCGATGGATTCGGAAAATCGATCGAGTGGCTGGAGCCCTGGCGGGTTCTCACCCCCTGGTACTGGTACGACGTCGGAGAAGCGCTGGCGGAGTCAATGCCGTGGACCTCCTTCGCCGTGCTGCTGGGCGCGACCCTCATCGTCGGTGCCCTTGGCTTGTGGGGATTCAACCGTCGTAATCTTCGATCGTGACGACGGTGCTGCGGCCGGAACGGCCTTTCGATCGACACGAGGCGCTGCTGGCTCAGCGGACCTTGTTCTATCGGCACGCCCCGTCGTCCCAGACGGATGCTCCTGCGGCACTTTTTCTCCATGGGCTCGGCGGCTCTGCTTTGAATTGGACGGACTTCATGGGCCGCATGAGTGGCCGCTTGGATTGCTACGCGTTGGACCTGCACGGCTTCGGCGCGTCACCGCCTCCTCGCGACGGCGACATGACGCCCCGTGGGCATGCGCGAGCCGCGGCTGACTTCATCCTGGAGCGCGATCTGGGGCCTGTGCACGTGTTCGGAAATTCGATGGGTGGTGCTGTCGCTGTGCAGTTGGCCGCGCGTCGACCCGACCTTGTGCGATCGGTGACGTTGATTTCACCCGCATTGCCCAGTCTGAAATACGCCACCAAGGGCAACGTCCACCTTCCGGTGATCTCGGTTCCCGGGGTCGGGGAGCGGTTGGTTCCCAAGTTCGTGGAGACGACCAGTCCCAAAGAGCGCGTGCAGGCGACGATCGACGGCACGTTCGCCGACCCCTCCCGAATGCCGGCGGATCGATTGAGTGAAGCCATCGGTGAAGTGGAAGCCCGCGATGCACGGCCGTACGCGAACGACGCGTTCTTGAGTTCCTTGCGAGGCTTGATGCGGACCTACTTCGACCCTGGCCCCCAGCGGCCATGGAAGCTCGCTGAGAAAGTGATGGCCCCCACCCTGCTCATCTACGGGCGTCAAGATCCGCTGGTCGACTCTCGAACTGCCCATCGAGCAACAAAGCATTTCCCGAACGCCCACGTGGTGGTCCTCCCGGACAGCGGGCATGTGGCCCAGATGGAGCACCCGGAGTTCGTCGAAGCGGCTTGGGATCGCTTCATCGCGCCGACTCTCGACTCGTAGTAGTCGCGAGCTCTGCCCTCTCCGGTTTTCCACAGGGCGATTTCTCATATTCCACGAGCCCGATGTGGCGACGTAGCGTCGATGACGACTGCGAAAGGGGTCGTCGATGCAGCAACACGCTCATTGGTGCGCGCAGGTCGAGGAACGGGTTCGTGACGAAGTGCGGGCTCTTCGCCTCGACCCGATGCACGATGGCACCCAGGTCTTGTCCATCATCGAAAGAATTGGTGCTGACGTCGTCATCGGCAGTTGCGGCACGCACGATGAACAGCCGTCCGTTGCATCTGATGTCGCTGCTGTGGTCACGGCCGTTCACCATTCCATCTGCGGATTCGGCCCCTTGCAGCCGTTCTTCGACGATGACACCGTCGAAGAGATATGGATCAATGAGCCGGGTCGCGTGTTCATCGCTCGCACTGGCGTGAGTGAATTGACGCCCATCGTCATGACCGTGGCCCAGGTTCGCGATCTCGTGGAACGCATGCTGCGATGGTCCGGACGCAGACTTGACCTTTCCCAGCCTTTCGTCGACGCGACCTTGCCCGATGGAAGCCGGTTGCACGTGGTGATCCCGGACGTGACCCGCGATCACTGGGCCGTCAACATTCGCCGGTTCGTGATCCGCCCAAGCACGATTCACGATCTGGTGCATGCGGGAACGTTGACGACGCACGCGGCGACCTTCTTGGAGGCCTCGGTGGTCTCGGGGTCGAACATCGTTGTTGCGGGCGGCACGCAAGCGGGAAAGACCACTTTGTTGAACGGTCTTCTGGGGTCTGTCCCTGTGCGTGAACGAATCATTACCTGCGAAGAAGTCTTCGAAATACGCTGCAATCACCCGGACTGGATCGCGATGCAGACCCGCGATGCGAGCTTGGAAGGCACGGGAGAGATTCCCTTGCGTCGCTTGATCCGGGAGGCGTTACGGATGCGCCCCACGCGCTTGATCGTGGGAGAGGTGCGGCAAGCGGAGTCGCTTGATCTGCTGGTCGCGATGAATTCCGGCATGCCATCGATGAGCACTCTCCACGCGAATAGCGCCCGAGAAGCGGTGACGAAGTTGTGCACGCTGCCACTGCTCGCGGGACAGAACATCCCGGGTGACTTCGTGGTACCCACCGTCGCATCGAGTGTGGACCTAGTCGTGCATGTCGCAACGGACGTTCGCGGCCGACGGCATGTGACCGAAATATCTGCGCTGACGGGTCGAGTTGAATCGGGAACGAT
>RGQW01000048.1 GCA_010029945.1 Actinomycetota bacterium
CGTGATTCCGGGGATCTCGCCGGTCAGCGATTTGTCGGCGACCTCGTCCGACTTGAGCACACGGTCAAGTACGTCGACAACGTTCCCGAAGGAGTCATGATCGGCGTTGACGGCCTCTCAGGCCCGGTGGCGGCTGACTTCTGCATCATTACCGCTGCGCCAGCGCTCGTCGGGGGGGATCGCACGGCTCCCGCGAGCGGTGACAGTGGATACAGCATTCCGATTCCACGCGATATGGCCATCACCACGAACCTGGCGCCACGTCTCAAGCGCGCCCTCGCGGATGTGCGAATGACACCGGCCATCAAGGTCGGCCTGCAGGGCCGCACGCGCTTCTGGGAAGAAGAGAACGAAATCTACGGTGGCATCAGTTGGACCACGACGCCGTCGAGTCAAATTTGGTACCCCAGCGAGGACTTCAACGCACCCACCGGCGTTCTTACCGCCGCGTACAACCGCGGGGATGCCGGCTACCGGTATGGAACATGGAGCCAAGCTCGTCGTATCCGCCAGGCGCTGCGCGGCGGCGAAACGCTGCATAACGACTACGCCAGCAAGGTGTATGCGGAAGATGCCGCACGACTGGCCATCGCGTCCATCCTCAGCGGAAGGCCCTCTACCCACCCGGACCTGTATCGATCCCGGTCCTAAACGCTTGCGTCAGGTCAGCTGCGTCAGGAAGCTCCGACCGGTTCAGGTGACTCTTCCTGATCGGCGACTTCCTCATCACCTGGCTCGATGGTGACGGTGGGCAGGATTCGCTCCAGCCACCCCGGCAACCACCAGTTGGCTTTCCCGAACATCGTCATCAGGCTCGGTACGAGAACCAAGCGCACCACAAACGCATCGATCAATACCGCTGACGCGAGGGCAACACCGAACAACTTGATGATCCCGTCGGGCGACGGGACGAAGGCTCCAAAGACGACCGCCATGATCAGCGCCGCGATGACGACCACCCTGCCGGAGTTCCGCAGGCCGGAGCGAATGCTCTCGGCGTTGTCTTTGGTCTTCGACCATTCTTCTTGCATGCGCGACACCAGGAAGACCTGATAGTCCATCGACAGCCCGAACAAGATCGCGAACACCATGATCGGGATGAAGGGCAGGATGGGTCCGGTTCCGGGGACGCCAAGGATCGAGTTGAACCAGCCCCACTGGAAAATGGCAACCGAGATCCCCATGGCAGCCGCCAGGGAGAACATAGACGTAACTGCTCCGATGAACGGCACGAGCAAGGATCGGAACAGCACGACCAGCGCGAGGAATCCCAAGCCGACGACGACCAGCAGGAAGATCGGCAGTGCATCTGCCAGCACGGTCGTGAAGTCGGCGGTGATCGCCGCCGTACCTCCGACCAGGATCGTGGCGCCGGTGGCCTGCTCCAGCGCTGGATTGACGTCCTCACGCAAGGTGGTGAGCAACTCACTGGTGGCGGCATCCTGGGGTGCCGTCGACGGGAAGACCGCCATCACCTGGATCGGGTTCGCTGCTTCCTGCGGCGCCGCCTGGGCGATCTTGGCGATCACCGGCAGGGTTTCCGGGCTCGGGTTGGTGCCCGCGACGCCGGGAGTCTCGTTGAGCGTAGTGACGATCTGCCCATAGGCATTCGGGTCGGTGGTCTCACTCAAATCAACCACCACGAGGTACGGAGCGCTGGCGCCAGGACCGAAGCCTTCGGCGCGTAGGTCGTAGGCGATTCTGGCGGGCGAACCTTCGGGGCGACCCGAATTATCGGTAAATCCTTGCCGCAAGCTGAAGGCAGGTATCGCCAGCAAAACGACATTGTAGGTCGCCCCGATCGCGGGAAGAATCGGTCGCTTCTGCAGCCACCTGGCGTACGTCGACCATCCCTTCGAGGGTGCAGGACCGCTTCCGGGCTTGCGACCCCAGGGCAGTCGCCATCCCAGGGCCCGTGTGCCCAACAGTCCGAGCAATGCAGGCAACATCCAGACGGCGGAGAGCATGACGATGACCACTGTCATCGCCGCACCAATGGAAAGCCCGACGAAGAAGTTGATTCCGATGAGCAGCAGTCCGAGCAGTCCGACGACGACGGCGAAAGCGGCGAAGACGACCGCTCGACCGGATGTCTTCACAGCCACCAGGGCTGCCTTCTGCTTGTCGTCGCCTTCCAACAAGCCTTGTCGATAGCGGTTCAGGATGAACAGGGAGTAGTCGATGCCCACTGCCAAGCCGATCATCGCCGCGAGCGTGGGCGCGAAGGTCGCAACATCGAGGAAGTTCGCAACGAAGGTTACGAACAGTACGCCGGTTCCTACGCCCACGATGGCCGTAAGAATCGGCAGTCCTGCAGCGATGACAGATCCAAAGGCGATAAGCAAAATAATGAGGGCGAAGATCACGCCGATGATTTCACTGCTCGGGGGCTCTCCACCGGCCCAGTCGAGAACCTGACCTTCCGCGCCAACCGCCAGGGAATCTGAGTTCGTCTCTTCGAGCAACTCGAGAATCGCAGCTGCTTCCTCCATGGGCAGACCTTCGGTGCCATCACCGACGAACGACACCGAAGCGTAGGCAACGGTTCCGTCGGGGCTCACCGGAGCGAAGGAACTGGAGAGGATCTCTATTTCTTCCGGGGTAAGTAACTCGAAAAGGGCCGCGTTTTGATCCCCACTCGGACAGTCCGACCCGAAACCGGTCGATGCGGGATCGAACGGATTGGTCACACACGTGATGGACTCGAACTCAGCCATCTCCTGCAGCATCGGAACAATCGTGGTGGCTGCTTCCTCGGACAGAGCAGGCCCCTCGGCCGGTTTCCACACAATCGTGGCGCCGCTCTCGAGCCCAGAGGTGTCCGTCCCACTTGCGATCAGCAGGTCCGTAGCCGCCTTCGATTCGGTGTCAGGGAGATCGAAGCTGTCGTTGTAATTCCCTCCGAATCCGATGCCCAGAACGCCGATCGCCGCCACGGTGACAAACCAGGCGATCAATGCGAGAACGGGACGACGAACGGCCCAGGCGGACAATCCAGGCATGAGGCTCCTTTGCTAGGTATGGCCACGCTAGCAAGGAACAGTTTCGTTCACAAATCGAGACCTTAGGGAACCGATTCGTTCACAATGGCGTAACCTGTCGTTATGGCCTTCCCTGCCACCACTTCTTCCCGACGCACCGGCGACGAGCTCATTCAGGCCGTTCATGCCGCTGCCCTGGCGGAAATATCCGAGAACGGCCTCCGGGGAGCCTCGATGGACCGCATCGCCAAACGCGCCGGGACGGGCAAGGCGGCTCTTTACCGACGCTGGCCCAACGTGCGCGCGCTCGGTTTGGACGTATTCCTCGCCACGATCGCTGAGTCTGTCCCGCAGGCCTACCCGAACACGGGATCCTTGCGCGAGGATCTGGTCGACTCGATGAAGTCCTTCACGTCTTCATTTCACGGGCCAATGGCCCTCGTGCTTCGCGAACTAATCAGCGAATCGGCACACGACCCGGAACTAATCGAAGAATTCAATCGGCGCCTCGGGGATCCCATGGAGGCCGAGCTCGTCAATGTCTTGCAACGGGCCATGGCCCGCGGTGAGATCCCAACGAAGCCGATCGATCCCCTGATCTTCGAATTGCCCGATGCATTGATCTCACATCGACTCTTGATGCGCGGCGAGATCATCGACGACATCACTTGTGAACATCTCGTCGACAACGTCATCTTGCCGCTGCTCGAATTTCGTCGCTAATACCTCACGGGCGACCGTGAAACACACGCTGGGTGAGTAACCCTTACGCGCAAGTTGCCTCGCAAGGCGATTTACGGCGGCCGGCAATTCCTCGCCTGGGCGCAGGCGTGCCTTGCCCTCGGCGAACGACATGGCGCGATGAAATTCTCCCTCGTCGTCGATGTCCTCTAGGGCCTGCTCGATGGTGTCTGTGTCGACACCGCGCTGCTGCAGTTCCCGACGAAGCATTGGGCGTGCGAGAGCCTTGCTGCGATGCCGGGATTCCACCCAAAGCCGCGTGAAGGCAACGTCATCGACAAGCCCGACTTCCTCGAAGCGGTCGAGTACGCGCTCGCTCGCATCAGGGTCCGCTCCGCGCCTTTGCAGGTCTTCACGCAATTCGTGGCGCGTGCGCGGAGCACTGGATAGTCGGCGCAGCAGGATCGCCCGCACTGCGGAGTCTGGGTCAGACGATTCCTCCGACGGGCGGTCGGAGGGTGCTTCACGCCGGCGGCGCGACATCCGTGAAGTCCTCGACGACCTCCGCAACTTCTTCTCGATCGTCTGCGGGCATATCGACCTGTGCGCCAATGCCCATCGTTTCCTTGATGCGCTTTTCCACCAAGCGCCAGACTTCTTTACCAAGCCCGCGTCGACCCCCAGATCGATCAGCGAACCTTCACGAGAGATGCCCTCGCCGTAAAGAATGTCGAATTCCGCCAGTTTGAAGGGTGGTGCAACCTTGTTCTTCACGACCTTTACCCGGGTGCGGTTACCCACGGCCTCGGTACCGCCCTTCAGTGTCTCGATACGTCGCACGTCGAGCCGAACCGATGAGTAGAACTTCAGAGCCTTGCCGCCGGTGGTCGTTTCCGGAGAACCGAACATCACGCCGATCTTCTCCCGGAGTTGGTTGATGAAGATTGCGGACGTGTGCGTGCTGCTGAGTGCGCCCGCCATCTTGCGCAGTGCCTGGCTCATCAATCGAGCTTGCAACCCGACATGGGAGTCGCCCATCTCACCTTCGATTTCGGCACGGGGCACGAGGGCAGCGACCGAGTCGATGACGATCAAATCGATGGCGCCCGACCGAACCAGCGTGTCCGCGATTTCGAGTGCCTGCTCACCGGTGTCCGGCTGAGACACGTACAGATTGTCGAGGTCCACACCCAGCGCTTGCGCGTAATCCGGGTCCAACGCGTGCTCGGCATCGATGAAGGCCGCGAGTCCGCCCGAGGCTTGGACGCTGGCGATCGCGTGCAGGGCAACGGTGGTCTTTCCCGAGGACTCCGGGCCGTACACCTCGATGATCCGACCGCGTGGCAAACCGCCGATTCCCAAAGCAACGTCGAGGGCGATGGATCCGGTGGGGATCACCTCGATAGGAGCCCGGCCTTCGTCTCCGAGTCGCATGACGGAGCCCTTGCCGAACTGCCGCTCGATCTGTGACAGGGCGGTCTCAAGAGCGCGTTCGCGGTCATCGGACGCGCTGACGGACGTCAACGGTGTGCTGGACTTCGCGCTGTTCTTCGCGGCCATCGGTTTCTCCTCGCGGTTGCTGGTCGTATCTGTCGTGCCCTGCGGACGCTAGGTCCACCCTGTGACAGTCACCCGTATCCATCCATTCCCCGCCTCGCCCTGGGGATCGGATGTCGCCTCGAAACCCCGTGTGGGGAACGTGGCCCGCGCAACTGCCAACGGGCCAGAAACTACATCGAACGGGTGTTCGAATGGCGCCGACACGCCGGAATACTGGCCCACACGGCCAGGGCCACCACCGGAATGGCGGCGACCGCCGTCAAGACCTGGTAGCTCGCCAGCCACACCACCACCCCGGCAACCACGCCTCCCAGGGCCCCCGCCACGTTCATCGTCAGGTCCGAAAGTCCCTGGACAGCAGGGCGCTCGGGTGGATCCACCTCATCGGTCACCAACGTCGATCCGGCGATCAGGGTGCACGACCACCCCAGGCCGAGAAGGAACAGCCCGATGCCGAGGGTCACTACGTCGTCGGCAGGGGCAAGCCCGCTGACCGCGCACGCCGTCAGCAAGATCACTACTCCTGCGCCGATCACCGTCAGCCGACCGAACCGGTCAACGGCCATTCCGACCAGGGGTGAGAGGGCGTACATACCCGCGACGTGCACGCTGATGACCAGGCCGATCAACTGCAGGCTCACATCGACATGGGCCATGTGCACCGGCGTCATCACCATGACCATCACCATCGCGACGTGCCCGATAGCCACGGCGCCGATACCCAAAACCGCTCTCGGCCGGTTCTTCAGGTGCTCGATGCCGTCGCGGATCCGTGGGCGCGAAACACCGTGGTCGACGTCTCCCCTGAGCCGTAACGACTCCCGATAGGGATCGGGGCGCAAGAAGACCAGCAGCAAGCCCACGGTGACCGCGCACACGACTGCGGCGACGAGGTACGGGCCCGCCAGCGGCGGCAGACCGAGCGATTGCGCCCACCGCCCGCTGACGTCGAGCAGATTGGGGCCGGCAACCGCTCCGATGGTGGCGCCCCACACGACGATGGACAAACTGCGCGCCCGACGGTTCGCCGATGCCAGGTCCGTCGCCGCGTACCGCGCTTGCAAACCAGCCGCCGAGGCGACACCCACGAACAGACATCCCGCATACACGATCGCCAGCGAGCGATACACAGCTCCGGCGATGACGATGATCGAACCGAGGGAGCCGAGGAAGTACCCACCGGCGAGCGCAGCGCGGCGCCCGCGCGAGAGAGCCACGCGCGCCAGCGGGAGCGCCAGTAGCGCCGCACCCACGACTCCGAACGTTTGGGCGAGCCCGGCAGCGGCTTCGCTTCCGCTGATCGATTCGGCGATCAGGGCACCTGCCGGCAGTGAACCCGCGACGGCTACTCCCCCGAGAACCTGACTGCCGCCCAGCACCCCGACGCTCTTGCGCTGGAGGGTGCGAACATCGGCGGCGTCGAACGGATCGCCCGCTTCGAGCTGGCCGTCAGGCTCGACGGCCGCCGATACCACGTCCGCGTCACCAGAACGGCTCACGAATGCTCGCTGTTCTGGCCATGCTCCAGGTGCGTAGCCAGGGACTCGCGAATCAGAGCCTCCTGCACGGGGAATCCGATGCTCACAAGCGCCGACACGAGGACGGACGGATCGGCCGACCACTGCTCGTACTCGGTGAGGGCAACCCGGCCCGAGCCGAGAACATCGGCGAGCGTGTCGGCCGCGGCGCCAAGATGCTCGACCGTGCGCTCCAATGCGCTCACCGCATCGGGGTGCTCGCGCCACCACCCGCTGCGGGCAGCCGCCTGTGGATCGCGAACATTGATCACGTACCGCACGCCGGGAAGCAGGGCGTTGAGGAACAGCAGGTAATCGGTCAGGCCGTCGGCGTCGGCAAAGTGACCGATCTCGTATCGAACCTCTTTGAAACCTGACCAGCGCGTGTCGGCCTTAGGTCGCAGCAGGTGGGTGATGACGTGGCGTCGCTGATCGGCCAGCACGGCGGGAGCGTCGAGTCGGGCGGTGCCGAACCACGGGTGGTGCGGTTTGCCGGAGTTGTGGCGGTCGGAAGCGGCCGCGACAGCGTCGACATACGCGTGCAACCCACGCAACGCGTTGTAGTTCTCTCCTCGAATGATCGTGTGAGGGTGAGCGTTGAGGGCCGCCTGCAGTGCCGTTGATCCCGAGCGACCGAACGTCACGATCGTCAGGTATTCACGATCCGGTTCGCCAGTCGACACACCCGAACTCTAGGGCTCCCGATCAGGCATGGACCCGACCTGTGGATACCCAGTGACGGACCGCTGGCGGAACCGCTAGCGCAGCATGGACGGGACGTCGACCACGTCGCACACAGCCCGCCACACAACGACGGTGTCTTCGCCCCTGTCGAAGCAACCTTCAACCGTGTCACCAAGGGAGGGAAGCACCACGTCGCGTGACCAACTTGCGGCGTACTCCGCACCCAGGACGGCGTTCAATCGCTCCCAGAAGTCACTTCGACGCATGTCGGGTCTGTTCTATGGGAACCACGATCGACGAAAACGCAAACAGGGGATCGGCCTTAAGCCTCATTGCTCGTCAGGACAGGCGCCGCTGCGCGACCGCACCGCCCGGCAGGACCATTTGCGGAAGCCGCGTGGTGGGGGCTGTGTGTTGCAGTTCGGCTTGCGCGACGTGCGTGCTGACCGAGGCCAGCAATTCCGACAACGAAACCTCGAGCGCATCGCAGATGGCCGCGAGCAGTTCGGACGACGCCTCCTTGTGGCCCCGTTCCACTTCCGAGAGGTAGCCCAGGGAAACGGCGGCGGCTCCGGACACCTCACGCAGCGTGCGCCCTTGATCTTGCCGGCGACGACGCAGTTCCTCGCCGATAACTTCGCGCATGACAATCACGGTGCCACCTCCTTGCTCTTACTCCCCCACCATAACCGCACACTGCGGGTTCCCGCTCGCGCAGGCCTGCGTCACGGCGAACCTGCACCCGGCTGGGCAGGGGACTTCTCGGGTCTACACACAGGAGAACGCCTCTCGGGCCTGATTTATTCCCCGTCCTCGAGAATTTCTAGCGCCGCCTCCACAGCAGCCTGGGTGACCGCGTGTCGAACCTGCGATCGATTCCCGGTGACGCGCAGGGTTCGCACCCGTTCCCCCGACGGGCTGCATACCGCGATGCAGGCGGTTCCGGCCGGCATCCCGTCGTGGTCATCCGGCCCGGCGGCCCCTGTCGACCCGATCCCCACGGTGGCCCCCAATCGCGAGCGTGCTCCCTCGGCGAGGGCACGTGCGACCTCCTCGGTCACGATTCCTTGCCTCAGCAGCTCCCCGGGCACATTCAGGACTTCGGTCTTGACCTCCGGTGCGTAGGCGACGACGGCTCCTCGGAAGACGGCCGAGCACCCCGGCACCGAAGCGATCGTCGAGGACACCAGGCCTGCCGTCAGCGACTCTCCGGTGGCAATCGACCAGGACCGTTCCCGCAGACGCTGCACGAGGCGCTCTGCGAGCTCATCGAGCGACACTGGCTCCGACGATGCGGTGTCAGGAATCATGGGATGCCGATCGGGAGATGGCGTAAGCCCGTCGCAGGTAGTCGATTCCGGTGATGACGGTCATCACCACCGCAGCGATCATCACCGCAGCTGCGATGGCGGACCAGGCGTCCGCGACAACCTCCGGTGGAGTGGCCAGATACAAGAAGATCGCCACGATCTGGAGCACCGTTTTGACTTTGCCACCCCGGCTGGCCGGAATAACCCCGTGGCGCACAACGGCGAACCGCACGATCGTCACCCCGATCTCTCGACCCAGGATCACCACGGTTATCCACCAGGGCAGCTCTCCCACGATTGACAGCCCGAGCAGCGCGACTGCGATGAGGGCCTTGTCGGCTATCGGGTCGGCGAGTGCACCGAAACGTGAGGTGATCCCGCGGCGGCGAGCGATGGATCCGTCGAAGAAGTCGGTGACCGCTGCCGCAACGAAAACGATTGCGGCGGTATCCCGAGCCCAGGACTCATCGAGCGCCAGCAGCCAGGCAAGAATCGGTACACACACCAGGCGCGCCACTGTGAGCGCATTGGGCAGGTTCCACGTCACGGTCGAACCCACAAGTCAACGCCCTCGTTTTCTACGACCTGACCGTCGACCCAGTCGCCCACTTCGGCATCGCTATTGACAAGGAAGCACGCACCGTCGTCTGGCCCTTGATGGGCAGCCCGACCACAGGGCACTCCGTCGTCGATCGACTCCACGAGCACGCGCACCGATTCGCCGATGCGCTCGGCGGCCCTTTGCTCCATCAATTCGTCCACCAGGTCCACGAGTCGCGATCGACGAGCCTCGATGACGTCCTCGGGCACCTTGGCCTCCAGGCCCGCGGCTTCCGTTTCGTCTTCATCGGAATAGGCGAACACACCGACCGCATCCAAGCGGGCGGCTTCCAAGAAGACCGCCAACTCGTCCACGTCCTCGTCGGTTTCGCCGGGGAAGCCGACGATGACGTTGCTGCGGATCCCCGCAGCGGGTGTGAGCGTCCGGATGGCCTCGATCAACTCGAGGAAGTCCTTCGTGCCTCCGAAGCGGCGCATGGCCCGCAGGACGCGCGGGCTCGCGTGCTGGAAACTCAAGTCGAAGTAGTCCGCCACCGCCGCACTGCCCGCGATTGCGGCCACCAGACCCGGGCGCATCTCGGCCGGCTGCAGATAGGACAAGCGAATACGGTCGACACCGGTGCCGGCCGCCAAGTCCGGGAGCAATGACTCCAGCAGTCGCATATCCACAAGGTCTTTGCCATAGGACGTGGTGTTCTCAGAGACCAGAATCACTTCGCGCACTCCGGCGGCAACCATCTCTCCCATTTCGGAGACGATCTCCGACGGCGTGCGCGAGACGAAAGAGCCGCGAAAGCGCGGGATCGCACAAAAGGAACACCTTCGGTCGCAGCCACTTGCCAGTTTGACCGAGGCCACCGGTCCCGCGCCCAGACGAATGCGGGGTACCGGAGGGCTGTAGCCGTGCGGCTCGCCTGTTGATCCGTCCGCCGCCGCGGCCGTACTCGCATCCGGCGCGACTTCTGACCTGGCATCCGGTCTCGCAACCGGACTCAGCGGCAACAAGGTCCGGCGATCAGTCGGAACCGGCGCGGGAACATCCTCTCCTCGCATCACCGCATCCAGTCGCGCCGCGATCTCGGGATAGTCGTCGAAACCGAGAACCGCACGCGCCTCGGGCAGGCTGGCCGCGAGTTCGGTGCCGTACCGCTCGGCAAGGCAACCTGTCGCGATCACCGCAGGCGCGTCATCACCGGCCAAGGACAGGACTGTGTCGATGGATTCCCGTTTGGCAGCTTCGATGAACCCACAGGTGTTGACCAGCACCGCGTCTGCCGATTCGGCATTCTCGACCAGATCCCAGCCACCGACCGACAGTCGCCCCGCCAACTCCTCGGAGTCCACTTCGTTTCGCGCGCAGCCCAGCGTGACGATCGCAACCTTCTTGGCGG
>RGQW01000049.1 GCA_010029945.1 Actinomycetota bacterium
GCGATGTCATCGGGGGCGGGGCCTTGGTCTTGCGGCAAATCCTGAGCAGGCTGCCCGTGTCCTGCGTCGTCGCCAGCGAAACCGACATCCTCGATGGCATCGTTTACAGTCTTGCGGCCAAATCAACCCCCAATGAGTGAAATCTCCCACAATTTTTCTATGTAATCGCTTGTGTCCCGCCCCATGAACGGGCCTAACATTTCGTTACATGCTCGAAAGGGCGACGTGATGAACGCTGGCGCCGAGGAATCGGTTCGCGCAACGGCAGGGGGCGCTTCGTGGGAATAACGATCCGCGACGTGGCCGAAGCGTCGGGGGTATCGACGGCAACGGTCTCCCGAGCCCTGCGTGGCTTGCCGAACGTGGACGAAAGGACCCGTGCTCGCGTTCAACGCATCGCCGCAGAACTGGACTACGTCATCTCCCCGAGCGCGTCGCGCTTGGCTTCCGGCCGCACAGGAAGCATCGCGGTCGTCACTCCGTACATCGCTCGATGGTTCTTCGCCACCGTCCTTTCTGGCGTGGAAGGTGTTCTGCACACCGCAGACATGGACCTGCTGTTGACCTGTATCGGTGACCACAGCAATTCCCGGCAACGATCACCCGTGGCTCCACGTCTGAGACGACGAGTCGATGGCATGTTGATCATCGCGGTGCCGCCAGCCGACCCGCAGTTACAGGACCTCATCGCCTTGGACATGCCAACATCGATGATCGGATTGACCGCGGCGGGCGTTCCCAGTGTGACCATCGACGATGTTGCCGCCGCTCGATTGGCCACGCAGCACCTGATCAACCTCGGGCACACGCGCATCGGAACTATCTCCGGATCTCCATCCCAGACCCCCTTCACTGCTGAATTCGATCGTGAAGTTGGTTTCGCGCAGGCGATGTCGGAGGCGAATATCCAGGTCGATCCCATGCTCGAGGCGTACGGGCACTTCAGTATCGAAGGCGGAGAGGCGGCCATGACCGCCCTGCTCACCCAGGCGCAGCCGCCCACCGCGGTCTTTACGTTGAGCGATGAGATGGCCTTCGGAGCGCTGCGCGCCCTGCGCGCCCATGACTTGCGACCAGGGAAAGACGTCTCCGTCGTCGGTGTCGATGGGCACGACATGGCTGAATACCTCGGGCTCACAACCGTCGTCCAACCGGTGGTCGAGTTGGGCCGTATCGCGGCCGAATCATTGCTCGCGCAGATGCGCGAGGGCGCAGCTCAACCCGAGTCGACACAGGTGGCGACGCAGCTTGTGGTGCGAAGTTCCACCGGCCCGGTGGCCGGACATCGTTCTGTGCCCTCGAAGGATGCGCGGTGAGGGTGGGAACACATGACGACCCGTGGTGGAGCCGAGCGGCGGTTTATCAGGTCTACCCACGATCTTTCCGCGACGGAAACGGCGATGGTCTCGGTGATCTGCAAGGGGTAATCGACGGTCTCGCACACCTGGAATCACTCAGCATCGATGCCGTGTGGCTATCTCCTTTCTACCCGTCCCCGCAAAACGATTCGGGCTACGACGTGAGCGATCCGCGTGCGGTGGATCCCATGTTCGGAACGTTGGACGACTTCGCCCGACTCGTTGAGCAGGCGCACGAGCGCGGCTTGCGCGTCATCGTCGATATCGTCCCCAACCACGTCTCGGCTTCTCACCCGTGGTTCGTCGAGGCGTTACGTTCACCGGTTGGGTCGTACGCCCGCCGCCGTTTCCATTTCGTGGACGGCAAGGGGGACGCGGGAGAACTGCCACCCAACAATTGGGAGTCGATCTTCGGTGGTCCGGCGTGGACTCGGGTCAAAGAACCCGACGGATCGTGGGGGCAGTGGTATCTGCATTTGTTCGACCACACCCAACCGGACCTGAATTGGGTCAACGATGAGGTGCGGATCGATGCCTTGAACACGCTCGCCTTCTGGCTTGATCTCGGGGTCGATGGTTTCCGAGTGGATGTGGCGCTCGGGCTGGCCAAGGACATGACGTATCCGGACCTGATCGATCCGATCGGCATGAGCCAATCGCTTCGCTTCGACCTCGATCCTGGCTCGGCCGAGGCGGTAGAGCGTCGTGCCGCCTTGGCCAATTCGGCGCTCTTCGATCGCGACGAAATTCAAGACATTTATCGCCAATGGCGCTCGTTACTGGAGTCCTACGGCAACGACAAGATGGCTGTTGTCGAGGCGTGGGTGGCTCCGGAGCGTGCCTCGCGATATGTGGCTCCGGATACTTTGCATCAGATCTTCGGCTTTGATTTTCTCGTCGTCGCGTGGGACGCGAAATCGATCCGCGACGCCATTCAACATGGGATCGATGCGGTATCCGCGGTTGGTGCGCCGCCAACGTGGGCCTTGAGCAACCACGACTCACCACGGGTGGTGACCAGACTGGGCGACGGACCGGAGGGTCGGGCGCGGGCTCGCGCTCTGGCGCTCATCGCCCATGCACTACCAGGGTCGGTCTATGTGTATCAGGGTGAAGAACTGGGGCTCTGTGATGTGGAGGTGCCCGACTCCGCTCGACAAGACCCGGTGTGGTTTCGGTCTGCCGGGCAGGAGAAGGGGCGCGACGGCGGCCGGGTTCCCCTGCCGTGGTCGGGAACGCAGCCGCCCTACGGCTTCACCGACCGGGCTGATGTTCCGTTGTGGTTGCCCCAGCCGGAGCATTGGGGGTCGTCGACGGTGGAGGCCGAAGGGGACGACCCCGACAGCATGCTGAATCTGTATCGCTCGAGTTTGGCTCTGAGGAGGTCTCATCCGAGTTTGGCGAGCGAGGAAATCGAGTTCTGGTCCGTCGACGATGACGAGTTGGTCGTCTTCCGGCGAGGTGCCGACGTCGTCGTTGTCGCGAACACCTCGGATCAGTGGCTGCCGTCTCCGGTGGCAGGAAGCATCCTTGTGGCATCGGGGCCGGTGGCCGCGGGTGACGAGGGTGTAGAGATTGGCCCGAATACGACGGTGTGGCTGCAGACCTCGTGAGCAGCCCAGTCGGCTAGACGATCCGCTCTTGATCGCCGTCCATCTGAAATAGGTAGGTGCGTTCGGGGACAACATTCACGGTGCCGCCGATGTGTGGAGCTTGATGCGACCGATCGCGGGCGACGAGGCTGATCGTTTCCCCGTCGGCGCCGACCATCTCGCCGTAGACGAACGTGTCAGCCCCAAGCTCCTCCACCAACGTGACCGTCATCGATGCACCATGGTCGGTCAGGTGCAGATCTTCAGGACGCACTCCGAGCAGCGCGGTGGCAGTGCGAACTTTCTGACGCCGGTCGGGCTCGATGGGAACCGTGTGGCCACCCATCGACGCCCCGGCCTCACTGAGCGCAACGGGAATCATGTTCATGGAGGGCGAACCGATGAACGTCGCGACGAAAGCGTTGGTCGGCTCGTCGTATAGAGAACGCGGTGCAGCCACCTGTTGCAGAACCCCATCCTTGAGTACCGCGACGCGATCACCCATCGTCATGGCTTCTACTTGGTCGTGCGTGACATAGATGGTTGTTGTTCCGAGGCGACGTTGCAGCGCTGCAATTTGGGTGCGGGTCTGCACGCGCAGCTTCGCGTCCAGATTGGATAGAGGCTCATCCATCAGGAACACCTGGGGTTCACGAACGATGGCCCGTCCCATGGCCACACGCTGACGCTGGCCCCCGGAAAGCGCTTTGGGTTTGCGATCGAGGTAGTCGGTGAGATCCAGGAGAGATGCAGCTTCTTTGACACGCCGGTCGATCTCAGCCTTGCTCGCCTTTTGAATCTTCAGGGCAAATGCCATGTTGTCCGCTACCGACATGTGTGGGTAGAGGGCGTAGTTCTGGAAAACCATGGCGATGTCGCGGTCTTTGGCTGCGACGTTCGTGACGTTGCGGTCGCCGATGAAGATGCTGCCCGCGCTGATCGGCTCAAGGCCAGCCACCATGCGAAGAGACGTTGACTTCCCGCAGCCGGAAGGCCCAACAAGGACGAGGAATTCTCCCTGGTCTATGTCCAGGTCAAGGTGGGAGACGGCCGGGTCTGTAGACCCGGGGTAGACGAGCGAGACGTCGTCGAAGCGCACAGGTTGACTCATGACAAGTCCTCTCACCGGCAGGAACGTGCCGGACGATCCGTTGTAAGAAGAAAGGTGGTGCTGATGAAATTGTGGGCCGAGGGTATCGCGCAACGCGCGGTGGGGGAGTCGTTGTGCACATGACGTCCACCACTTGCACGGTGACCGAATCCGTCATCGTGTAAGCGTTCACATGACACGTGGCCATGGCGCTTGCCGTAGATGTCGGTCTTCTCCCTATTTGGCGTCGTCAATTTGCAGAATCGTGACCTGTTGCACGGTGACGTTTCACTGTTTCATGTTGCTTACGGGCATCACTCGGGTCACTATGCATACGTTTACGTCGGGGATCTCCCTCGGCGTCGTTTTAGGCAAGGAGAATCCATGACCGCAATCAAGCGGCGTCGTGGAATAGCGCTCCTCGCGGGTGGAGTGGCAGCGGGACTGCTGCTCGCTGCATGCGGGGGAAGCGACGATTCTGCGAGCGATAGTGCCGGTGAGGAGGCCGCAGCCGAGGAGACCACGGCTGAGGACACCGGAAGCGAAGAAGAAGAGGCGGCCGCCGACGACGGCGACGACGCCATGGGTGGGGCGTGCGACGCCTACGCCGATTACATGGGCAACGAAGGCGCCACGGTGAATGTCTTCACATCGATCCTTCCCCCCGAGCAGCAACTGTTTGAAGAGTCGTGGGCAGAGTTCGAAGAGTGCACGGGCATCGACATTGTGTACGAGGCAAGCGACCAGTTTGAAGCGCAGCTTCCGACGCGTATCGCGGGCGGCAACGCTCCCGACATCGCCTGGATTCCGCAGCCCGGTCTGCTGGCCAAGCTCGTCGCTGACGGCGGACCCGTGCCGGCACCTGCGTCGACCGAGGCTCTCGTCGACGAGTACTGGAACCCGGCATGGAAGGGCTACGGCACTATCGACGGCACCTTCTACGCCGCCCCGTTGGGGTCGAACATGAAGTCGTTCGTGTGGTACTCGCCCCAGGTCTTCGCGGACAACGGCTACACCGTTCCGACCACGTGGGATGAGTTGTGGGCCCTGTCAGATCAGATGGTTGCCGACGGCATCAAGCCGTGGTGTGGTGGCCTGGAGTCGGGTGGCGCCACCGGTTGGCCGGCCACTGACTGGCTGGAGCAGGTCATGCTGCGTCTGTACGGCGGCGACGTGTACGACCAGTGGGTCGCAGGCGACCTCGACTTCGCCTCGCCCGAGGTGGAAGCCGCGATGGACGTCATCGCTGGCTGGATGAAGAACCCCGAGTATGTCAATGGTGGCTACGGAGACGTGCAGACGATCGCACTGACACCGTTCCAGGATGCCGGTGCAGGCATTGTGACGGGCGAGTGCGGCATGCTGCAGCAGGCGTCCTTCTACGCCAACTTCTGGGGCAACTTCGATGAGAGCGCCACGGTCGGTCCCGACGGCACCGCCTACGCGTTCTACCTGCCGGAGATCAGCTCCGACTTCCCGCAGCCCGTTGTCGGCGGTGGCGAGTTCGTAGCGGCCTTCGCGGACCGTCCGGAAGTCCAGGCGGTGCAGACCTACATGGCCAGCCCGGAGTTCCACACGAGCAAGGCCTCGCTGGGTACCTGGGTCTCCGCGAACAGCGGCGTCCCGCTGGACACCTACGCGGCTGATTCCATCGATCAGCTGTCGGCGCAGTACCTGACCGACCCGAATGGCATCTTCCGCTTCGATGCCTCCGACCTCATGCCGGCCGCTGTCGGTGCGGGCGAGGAATGGGTTCAGATGACTGCATGGTTCGCCGAGGACAAGCCAACGGCTGAGGTCCTCGCCGATATCGACGCAGCGTGGCCGTCGTCGTAGAAAGTTGACGACCACACTTCAGTGAACGGCTGACTGCCGGGGCCGGACGGGTATACCGTCCTAGAGCCCCGGCAGTCGGCGTTTATCGACCAGCAGGCTTCGGCGGAAGGGAGGTGTCGCGGGTGGAGGAGCTGCTCACCGGACTCGAAAAGTTGTGGTCTGGATTCCTGGGCGTCGCGGTCTTTGGATTGCTGATCGCGCTTCTCTTCTTCATCGGCTCGCGCCTTCGGGGCCGACTTAGTAGGCCGGCTGCCATTGTCATCTTCCTCGGCCCGGCAGTGATCTTGTTGATCATGGGCCTGATCGTGCCGGCCTTCCGGACCATCTGGGCTAGCACTCAAAACTCGTCGGGCAAAGAGTTTGTCGGCTGGGCGAACTATCAGTGGATCTTCGATTCGCAGGTTGACATCATCGTCAACTCGATTCTGTGGATCGTCATCACACCGATCGCCGCGACGGCACTGGGATTGACGCTCGCTCTCCTCCTAGACCGAATGCGGCGCGAAGCCATAGCCAAGTCGTTGATCTTCATGCCGATGGCGATTTCTTTCGTCGGCGCATCCATCATCTGGAGTCTGGTGTACGAGTACCGGGCTCCTGATAAGCCTCAGGTAGGGCTGCTCAGCCAGATCGTCATGTGGTTGGGCGTCGATGACCCACCGAAATGGTTGCTGTGGCAACCGTTCAACAACTACCTGCTCATGGTCATCATGGTGTGGATTCAAGTGGGCTTCGCCATGGTGGTCCTCTCCGCTGCGATCAAGGCCATCCCGGGTGACGTCGTCGAGGCCGCAGAGCTCGATGGCGCAACCGGCTGGAGACTCTTCTCGAAAGTAACCATCCCGATGATCCGGGCGACGTTGATCGTCGTGGTCACCACGATCATGTTTGCGGTGCTGAAGATCTTCGACATCGTCCGCGTTATGACGAACGGCAACTACGGAACCCAAATCGTTGCCAATGAGATGTACGCGCAGGCCTTCGTTCAATTCGACATAGGTAGAGGAAGCGCTTTGGCGGTGGTGCTGTTCGTCGCAGTCATCCCGCTGATCATCTTCAACGTCGTTCAACTGAGGAAGGACCGGGCCACACGATGAGCGTGGAAGCACAGGAGATACCGAGGCTGCCCGAGGTCGATCCGCTTGAGAAAGAGTCGATTCCGCAGGCTGCCCGTCGGAAGTTGAGCAGCCCTTGGGCGTCCTTCGTTGTCATACTCCTGACCTTCGTGTGGACCATTCCCACTCTGGGACTACTCATCACCTCACTCCGACCGGCTGCGGATGCTCAGAACTCGGGCTGGTGGACGTTCTTCGCCAACCCGGCTGTTACCTGGAGCAACTACTCGGAAGTCATCACGGGTGGTTCGACCATTCCGAGTGGCATTACGCCGTATTTCTTCAACTCCTTCGCTATCGCCATCCCGGCCGCGATCTTCCCGCTGACCATCGCCTGCATGGCCGCCTATGCACTGGCCTGGGTGCGCTTCAAGTGGTCGACGGTCGTGTTCTTCACGATTTTCGCTCTCCAGGTCATTCCCCTGCAGATGTCTCTGCTCCCGCTGCTGCAGATGTTCAATCTTGGCTGGAACCTCGGGCCGATTCCTATTTTCCCTGATTTAAATCGACCCGGGTCGGAACAGTCGCTGCTGGCGGGCACGTACATCCCCCTATGGATTGCGCACACCATGTTCGCCTTGCCGCTGGCGACCTTCTTGATTCACAACTTCATCGCCCAGCTTCCGCGGGACTTGATGGAAGCGGCACGGGTCGATGGCGCCAGTCACTTTCTGATCTTCCGCAAGATCGTCCTGCCGTTGTCCGTGCCGGCCATCGCTTCTTTCGCGATCTTCCAGTTCTTGTGGGTGTGGAACGATCTTTTGGTGGCGTTGACCTTCGCGGGAGGTACACCCGACGTCGCACCCGTCACGGCCTATCTGGCCAACATCAAGGGAACCTACGGAGCACAACTACACCTGATCACGGCTGGAGCGTTCATCGCGATCATCGTTCCGCTCATCGTTTTCTTCGCGCTGCAAAGATTCTTCGTGCGTGGTCTTCTCGCGGGCTCTGTCAAGGGCTAGCGTTCCGTAGTGACCAGCGAAGGCGCATCGCACCTGGACGAGCTCACCGTCCCGCCGGATTTCGAAATGGGGGTATCGACGTCCGCGTGGCAGATTGAGGGTGACAGCGTCGGACGGGGTCGCTGCACCTGGGATGACTTCGCCGACATTCCGGGAAAAATCGTCGACGGGGCGACTGCTGACCCGGCATGCGATCACGTGCACCGACTGCAGGAGGATCTCGATCTTCTCGCCTGGATGGGTGTCGACGCCTACAGTTTCACGTTCAGTTGGCCCCGCGTTATTCCCGGCGGCGTAGGAAAAGCGAGTTCCTCTGGGTTGGACTTCTACGACCGTTTGGTCGACGGCTTGCTGAGCCGAGGTATTCGACCGTTCGCCACGTTGTTCCACTGGGACACGCCATCTGAACTCGAACAGGCCGGTGGGTGGACGTCGCGGAGTACGTCGGAGGCTTTTGCCGAGTACGCCACGATTCTTGGAGAACACTTCGCTGATCGCATCGATCGATGGGCAACGGTGAACGAGCCGTGGTGCCCGGCCTTCCTCGGATACGCCGCCGGCTACTTCGCTCCCGGAAGGACCGATGGCGGTGCCGCATTGTCCGCCGCGTACCACTTGATGCTGGGACACGGGTTGGCTACTGATCGGCTCCGTGAGATGGGCGCTCGTCGCATCGGAATCATCCTCAACGTCATCCCGACCCTGGGTTCTGATCCCACAACGGCGGAAGCCACCGCTCATGTCGACGGCATCCAGAATCGCCTGTGGCTGGACTTGCTCGCAGGTCGAGGCATCCCTGAGGACATCCGACGTCGTTGCGCAGACCTAACCGATTGGTCCTTCGTACGTGACCAGGACCTCGCCGTGATCGCGACGCCCATCGATTGGATCGGAGAGAACTACTACTCGGTCAACCGAGTCGTGGCAGCAGATAAGGCGGGCTCCCAGGCGATCGGCCAGGACGCCTCGATGTTCCCCGGTGCCCCCGAGCACGCCTTTGATCCCCAACCACCATTCACCGACATGGGGTGGGAGATCTACCCGGCAGGAATTCGCATGGCACTCGAGCAGGTGAGCAACGCCCTTCCGGGGCTACCGATCTACGTGTGCGAGAACGGCGCCGCTGTCGAGGAAGCAACAAGCGCCGACGGAATACATGATCCGATTCGCACGCGGTATCTGCATGATCACATCCGTGAAGTGCTGCAAGCTCGAGCCGACGGTATCGATGTCCGCGGGTACAGCGCCTGGAGTCTTCTCGACAATCTCGAATGGGCATCCGGTTGGACGAAGAAATTCGGGATGATCCGGGTGAATCCGGAGACGGGGGAGCGAACCGTGAAGGACAGCGCCGAGTGGTATCGGCGACTGTTGATGAGGAGGACGTCATGACCGTTGTTTCGATGGACGTGAGTGGGGCACCGGTCGAGGGATTCCTCGCCGTTCCGGACGGTGGCCGCGGCCCGGGGGTGCTCGTGGTTCAGGAATGGTGGGGATTGGTTCCCCACATCCGATCGGTCGTGGAGCGTCTGGCCGAGGCGGGTTTCGTCGCCATGGCAGTGGACCACTACCGCGGGATCGAAACCACCGAACCCGACGAGGCGGAGAAACTGATGATGGGGCTCCAGGTCGACGCGGCGGCAGCCGACCTTGCCGCGGGAGCCGACTATCTGCTCTCCCGCCCGGAGGTCGCGGGTTCGAGCGTCGGCTCCATCGGCTTCTGTATGGGTGGCGGGCTGTCGCTGCTCGCCCCCACCGTCGGCGCGGTGTCGTCTGCAGTGGCGTTCTATCCAGCCATGCCCTGGCCGGACTATCACCCGCAGTGGGACGCCTACGCCGGTAAGGCCGCCCTGATACACAAGGCGGAGTCCGACGAAGCTCACGCCGGCCCTCGCATCGCCGAATACTCCGCGGCGATCCTTGCTGCGGGTGGCGAGGTAAGCGTCGTCGACTACCCGAACTCCGTGCATGCCTTCTTCAACGACGACCGTCCGGATGTCTATCAGGCCGACAACGCTGCGCTCGCCTGGCAACGCAGTATCGACTTCCTTGACTCGCGACTTCGCTAGTCGAATCGAGTCGGTCACCTCGATCGAGGAACTCGATCGAGAGGTCATCGACTGCGATGAATGTCCGCGGCTGCGGCAGTGGTGCACGCAAGTAGCACACGAGAAGCGAGCCGCCTATCGCGATGAGGTCTACTGGGGCGGCCCGGTGCCGGGATTCGGCTCCATGCGACCTCGGATCTGGATCGTCGGCCTCGCGCCCGGCGCCCACGGCGCCAATCGCACGGGCCGGATGTTCACCGGAGATCGCAGCGGTGACTGGTTGTATGCCTCTTTGCACAGAACCGGCCTGGCATCGCAGCCGACCTCGACGCATCGAGACGACGGACAGCACCTGGCAGAGGTTCGTATCACCGCAGCCGTGCACTGCGCACCACCCGACAACAAGCCAACAACCGCAGAGAAGCACACCTGCCGCCAGTGGTTGAGGCGAGAAGCAGAACTACTCCTTCCCGACCTTCGCGCCGTGGTCGCGCTCGGTGGCATCGCCTGGCAGGCCACGATCGACGCACTGACCCACGCTGGCTGCGCGATCCCTCGTCCCCGCCCATCCTTCGGTCACGGCTCGTCCTTTTCGGTTGCCGACCCGGCAGCGATCAGGGTCATCGGCAGTTACCACCCAAGTCAGCAGAACACCTTCACCGGACGATTGACCGAA
>RGQW01000050.1 GCA_010029945.1 Actinomycetota bacterium
ATGCCAGCGGTACGGGTTACTGGTCCCCGATCGAGGGTGAATACCGGCGCGACCTGATGCAGCTGGCTCTGGGAAAGGACGTGCAACTCCCACGCGTTGCCGGGCCAGATGAGACTGTGGGCGAGGTGGGGAGTCGCGCTCGGTCTTTCCTCGGAATCGATGGATCGTCGCCGATCGCCATCGGTCCCGGAACGGGCGACAACATGGGCGCAGCGTTCGCTCTGGAAATCGCTCCCGGAGACGTCGTGGTGTCCCTTGGAACGTCAGGCACCGCGTTCGCGGGATCGAGTCAACCGACCAAGGACCCCACCGGGCTGGTTGCGGGCTTCGCCGATGCCTCCGGTGTCTTCCTGCCTTTAGTGTGCACGCTGAACGCCGCGCGCATCCTCACCAGCACCGCTGAACTCCTCGGCGTCGATATGGATTCCTTCGCCGCGTTGGCGCTCGCCGCCGAACCCGGTGCCGGCGGACTCGTCATGCTCCCGTACTTCGATGGGGAACGAACCCCCAATCTGCCCGATGCTCGCGGATCTCTTCACGGCATCAGTCGGGAGAATCTGACACCGCAGAATCTCGCGCGGGCGGCCGTTGAGGGAATGCTCGGCGGACTTGCCGACGCGGTCGACGCGCTCGTCGATGTGGGTGTTCAGCCGAGCCGGGTGCTCGTGGTTGGCGGCGCGGCGTCGAATCCGGCGGTGGCAGACGTTGCAGCCACGCTGGTAGATGTACCGGTGCAGATACCTCCCGCGGGTGAGTACGTTGCCGACGGCGCGGCCCGGCAGGCGGCATGGATTCTGCGGGGCGGGGAACAACCTGCATGGAGTGACGTACGTCCCGGCGAGACGGTCTCTCGCGATCCACAACCGGTTGCCCAGGTGCGGGAGCAGTATCGGCAGGCGCGCGAGGCCCTCTACGCGTGATCTTTCCGCCCGCCCGGCACGCGTCTTGTCGTCGAGGCGCGTGTCGTCGAGGTACCGGCAACGAGGGCCGGGGTCGAAAATTTGTGCGAAATGGCTCCCACGGCGCTTGAAAGTTCAGCAGAATGAGAGCGCCGCCTCCCCCGGCGGCGATCGGTATGCACGGCATACCCCAGGAGCCCGCGCGTCAACCCCCCAGCCGCGCGGGTTCCGTCTTTGTTGCGCGTCAGGCGCGGGACTCGAACATTCCCAGCAGAGCGGCGACGCCCAGCACCGATCGAGGTGCGTAGGCGGCCCGCCATAGTCCGCCGTGGTTCGCTCCCTCGGCGAAGAGATTCATCGGGTTGGACAGCGGGGTCGCCGGTTGGGCGCTCGACGTCGGGTTGCGAAGGTCGTGCACCAACATCGCGGCCATCAACGTGGTCGATGTCGACGGATCGAATACTTCGACCCCGAAGCGGTCGGCCCCGGCATACGCCGCTGCGAGCGCCCGGTTGCGAACAACGGAGCGGGTTCGAGTTGCGGGCGCGAGATTCAAGGAGACAGAAACGCCGTCTGCTCGAGCGGCGAGAGCTCGCCACCGTTGAATCCGCTTCGCAAGTATGTAGTTGGGGCCCTGCTGGGGGATGATCGAGTCGTTCAGGCCGACCTGTTCACCGTTCGGTGTCGAATAGATCTGCGGGTAGTTCGGCTCGAACTGCCTCGCAATGCGAAGGGGAGCCTGGAGGAGACCGCCGAGCCCTCGGCCTTGCCAGCGTCGACGGCTCTCTTCGACGCACTCGATCGGAACGACGAACACGTCCGTGGGTGTCGCCAAATAGGCCAGCGTGATGTCGTCTCGGTGTTGCAACAGGTCGGTGACGATCGCGTCACTCGCCTCGGAGATCTGGACGTGCTGAGCACCGTCCGCGTAGGCGTAAGTGCCGAGCACAAAAGGCTGGTCAATCTCTGCTAGCCATGTCCGCACCTCGGGCGCAGCGGTGACCAGGTCGACGCCTGCTGCGCTGCAGATCGTCGCATCGTCGTCTGGGTGCACGTCACCCTCGACGACGAAAGGCGGCTGGCCCTGGGCGTCGAGCGGGATGGGAACGCGGAGACTGCCGGCTGTGCTCCGGGTAATGGCTGTCAGTCGTTCCCAGATCCCAGGACGGGGAAGATCGATGGCGTGAACCCGGGCGCCCCAACGCAACAAGGAGCGAGTCGGCGCCATCTCCGCGCCGGCGCCGAGCAGAGCGATGTCGACGTCTCGTAAGTCCATCCAGTCCGGGTTGTCCAAGACGAGGTGTAGTGCGTCGGCGAACGATGGTTCGGCAATTCCATTGGCGACCCATGAATCGACCTGACGGCGGAGTTCATTCCCGAAAAGCCGGGTGCCCTTGTAGGGGACAGAAATCTCTCCCTCGGGGGCTGCTCGCCCGCGCACCGTGACCGAAGCCAAACCTCGTTCACTGAAACTCTCCATTGCCTCGGGCAGGGACACTTCTTCCTTATCGCGCCGAAAGGTGAAGCGCTGCTGGGCCGATGCCAGGCCGTGTCGGGAAATCGAAACCGCGTTATCCGGTGACTGTGCAGCGGCGAGAACGATGTCTCGCAAGGGAGCGATATACCCCTTGCGCCAGTCGCGGGTGTGTTCGATGCGGGCTGCGATCGCAGGATCGACGGCGCGGATGGAGTCGGCAAAAACCGCTCGACCAGTGGCGGATGTGCTGCGTCGGCCGTCCCCTCCGAGAGGAAAACACACTCCCTCCGCATCGGGGGAACGTGGATTCGGCACGAGATCAGAATACTCAGCGCTGCTGCCGCGAACGTTCCGCCAAGACCACCCCGGTCAGGATGAGTGCACCACCGACGAGTTGAACGACGGCCAAGGACTCCGAGAGAACGAGCCACGCGATAAGGATCGCGAGTAGCGGTTCGGTCAATCCGACGACGGAGGCTTGGGACGCGCGGAGATGACGCATCGATGCCACGACCAGCCAAAACGGAACCACCGTTCCCATCACGATCATCCACAAGGACAGCCCCCACAGCGGCTGATCGCCGAGAGGTGCTCCGAGATCTCCCGAGCTGGTGCCGGACAAGTCGGACCAGGGGAAACTCCACCACGGTTGAACGATGACCCAGAACAACGATGCGAAGCCGAAACCCCACATGGTCAATGAGACGGGGTCGCGGGGTTCCGGTAGTCGCATTTGTCGATCGGTAATCAAGTAGTGGGCGGTCAGCGCGAGCGCCGCCCCGAGTGCGGCCAACAGGCCGATCACCTCGAAGGAGAAACCGCGCCACACCTCCGCCACGAGTGCGAGTCCGAGCAGGGCGACGGTTAAGGCGAGCCACACGGTCCGTCGCGTTGGCTCTCGAAGAACGAAGCGGAACCACAGTGCGACGAAAACAGGCGCAGTGAATTCAATCAACAGCGCGACGCCGACGGGCAAGTAACGCAATGCAACGAAGAACAGGTACTGCGTCATCGCGACGCCGAGAATCCCGTAGGCGATCAAGAACGGCCACTCCGAGCGTTGGATGACGAGGCGCCGTGGGCGAGAAACAACGATGAAGGCGAGAAGAATCAGGAAAGCACCGGTCACGCGTAGTTGGGAAAGGCGAGCAGCGTCGATCCCGCTGAGCAGGATGGCTTTCGATACGGAGCCGTTGATGGCGAATGTGAACGCTCCGAGAAGGTAGAGGGTGTAGCCCACCCACAAAGAACGGCGAGCTGCCAACGGAACACCGGGCAGTGGCTCGACGAGATCGCTCATGCCGTGCGGCAGCCGCGGCAGACTGCGGCGTCGTCGCAGTTCGGTTGCGCCCTTCGCATGGCACCGAAGCCTAGGGATCAGTCATCGAATGACACGACGGCCGTCACCTATGACGGCACCTATGACGGACGGCCCCCGAGCGCCGAGCTACTCGCCACCCTCGGGGGGAATACCCGTGAATGCCCCATCGAAGAGGATGGCGTGATCTTGACCTTCTTCTGCTGCGAGCGAGGGGGATCGACGGGCGGCGCCGAGCCAGCCGCACGAGCAGACGGATTGGAGGAAGTGCCGCTGCACGCGTCGCACCTGAACCTCATGATGCATCATGGTGTCGCGAGGTAACGGTTGCTGCTGATCCTGGCGCACAGGCTTTCCGGTCCCCTCGTAGGTGATGTGTCGGTGGTGTGCACGTGTGTGGCGGCCCTCACCATGACGGTAGAACGAGTGTGGAACCGGAGAGCGAAAGGTGAGTGAACGCCACATGAACGGCTTGCGGCAACGTGGACGGGCAACTCACGTCTTTGCGCTGCTCGTCGCTGTGTTCCTCGCATCGATTGTCAGCCCTGCACGAGATGCCTCGGCCGTCGTGGGCGGATCCCCAACGACGATCGAGGCGCACCCCTGGCAGGCACTCGTCATCGTTGCGCCCGATAGCCGGTTGTGCGGCGGATCGATCATTGACAGTGAGTGGATCGTGACGGCTGCTCACTGTGTTGTGGGGGCGAGTCCAGGCGGCGTGGATGTGCACGTCGGAACCAGCACGTTGCGCGATCGATCTGCCGCAAACCGAGCGACGGTGGTGGAGGTTGTCGTCCATCCGGATTGGGACGAAACTGCCTACCGCAACGACGTAGCACTCCTGCGCCTCGCCGAGCCCTTGGCGTTCGGCACGAGCGTTGCGCCCATTCGAGTCCCGGTGAGTCAGGACCCGAACGCGTGGCCACCGGGGGGAACAGTGGCGACGATCTCCGGCTGGGGCTCCACCGAGTTCGAAGGCGACCCCTCCAATCAATTGCGGGCAGCCCAGATTCAGATTCTCGGGAGTCCGGACCAGGGTGAGTGCGGCAGTTACGGATCGAGCTTTGACCGTGTTGTGGAGATCTGCGCAGGGGTACCCGCCGGGGGAATCGACGCGTGCCAGGGAGATAGCGGAAGCCCACTCGTCGTCGACGTGGAGGGAACGCCTGTGCTCGCGGGTGTCACGAGTGTTGGATTCGAATGTGGCCGAGCGGAGTACCCGGGAATCTTCACGCGATTAACGACGTTCGTCTCGTGGATGGGCGGTTACGTTCCTTCGCTGAGTGGACCCATCGACGCCCCGCAGCAGGTTCAGGTCGCGGCGATCGCGGGTGAACGTCTTCGCGTTGACTGGAAAGCTCCGGTGGCGGCACCACTGCCGGTGGGCTATCGCGCTTTGACGACTCCGGGAAATCACTCCTGTGTTGTCGATGGGTCTGCCCGCGCGTGTGTAATCAACGATGTCGACGCAGGTCGCCTGTACGAGGTTGTCGTCACGGCGATCTACGCATCGGGTACCGAAGCCTCCGCCAACCCGCTCGCCGTGGTTAGCGTCGATGGAGTCACATCGGTCGGCACGCGACTCAGACCCAAACGTCTGGCGCAGTGGGCTGGCCTGAAGGTGAAGGCAAAGGACGATGTTTGGCTGGAGGTGCGCCCCGCGTCGACAGAGGTGTGCCTGCGGAGGGGATCGAAGAAGGAGCCACGGTTTGTTCGGGGTCGCACGCCCGGCCTCTGTGCTGTTCGGGTAACTGTTGTCCGACCGTCGGGTTCGAAGAAGAAGTCGGTTGCCTACGTAGCGGTGGGCTGATTACCGGGGCAGTTGATGCTGTTCCACCGCGAGCGCTCGAGGGCCCGCGTCTGTCCACTCTCGATGGACAACGATCATGGCGCCGGGAGCGAGACGGGAGTCCCAGTTCGGATCATCGTGAATCGCGGTTACCGCGAGTCCGAGAGAACGTGCTAGGGAATCAATCACGGTGGGTAGCACGGGTCGGTGCGTGCAGAGCACGGTGGGCGCCGGGGAATCAAGCAGTTCACCAACGCGCGCTGCCGTTGCCTCGGGATCGGACTCGTGACCGGATTCGCTGAGCGCGGGTTCGTGGTGAATCTCCGCATCGATCGTCTTCGCAAATCGTGAAACAGTCGAGATGCACCGCTTGAACGGCGACGAGTGAACGCGCTCGATTCCATAGGCATCCAGAATGTCTACGAGCGTCTTCGCTTCTCCCCGACCACGACCAGACAGCGGACGATCCGCGTCGTCGCCACCGTCGAAATCGCCGCGTTTCATTGCTTTTGCGTGCCGAAGGATGATGAGAGGAGTGGTGGTGGGCGCTCCAGCAGCGAGACGGACGATTGCCGCATCGTCGGAGTACGTCAAGAACGCTGAGGCTTCGGGAACCGGCACCCAACGGATTTCATCTACCTCTTCGTCTGGTGCAAACCCTTCGTCTTCTCGCACGTGGCCGACCCAGTAGTCCACGGACTTGTTCATATCGCCGGAGACGTAGTGCGTGGAGGGAAGACGGGCTCCGAGAGTGACGCGATACCCCGTCTCTTCGTCGCACTCTCGAACCGCGGTGCACGGGGTTGTTTCCCCTGGATCAACCTTGCCCTTCGGGAGTGACCAGTCGTGACGGTGTGGTCGATGGACAGCGAGGAAGCGACGCTCCGTCGCTTCCCCGGGAGAATCGAAGACCACGACTCCGGCGGCGCGGATGGAGGCTTCTTGTCCTGTTCCGGTCATCGCCGCACCAGTTTCAGCGAGCGAGCATGACGATCAATGGACGGCCATTCGTCGGTGAACGCGCTCCGGGGTGCCGCATTAGCCCGGGAGATCTCTGAGGCCAGCGCGCCCAGGCAGAACCCGATAGTGCCTGGCGCGGATGCGGACATGTCGCGCAGCCACTCCACCGAGACCGCTGCATCCTGCTCGTTACGTAGCGAATCGGACGCCGCGCGCAGGCTGGCTGCCAGCTCGGAGTATGCATGACCGAGAATCGGGGCCACCGCGTCCGTGGCGTAAGCCGCCCGTTCGGCTCGAAGTCGAATCTTGTGCCACGAGGCATCATCGCCACGCGCGTCAGCGGCATCGACAGCGGACGACAACTTCCTCCAGGAGCGTCCAACACATCGTCGAAGGATCTTCTTCGCGGGCGCGAATCCGTCGGCGGTCACCGGCGGCTCGGCGACCATGATGATCAAGTCCTCCAGAAGAAATCCATGTCGATCGCTGCGCAAGGCGGCGAGCGCGCCAGATCTCGTCGCCTGTGCACGAGCGTCGAGAGACTGTGCGATGAATTCTCTGGCAGCGGGATCCTTCGTCATTGCCGATAGTCGTTCCGACTGAAACTCGGCGTTGCGAACCTCACCGAGTTCTGCCGACAGCCAGGAAAGCTCGTCACACAGAAAAGCGACGGTGTCTGGATCGAGGATCGGAGCGAAAGTCTTGAGGACGCTGAACAGCCGTCCACATTCCACGTGCAATCGGTGGGCTGAGTCGGGAAGTCCTCGCCGAACAGCAACGTCTGCTTCGAGCAGGCCGTTGACGTGCCGAGCAAAGACGTATTGAAGAGCATCGACCGCCGGTGCGTCGACTGCAGGAGGCGAGATGATCGGTACGTCTGGTGGGTCCCCGGCCCGTCTCCCCAGAGCGGACGCGGCTTTGCTCACCGTGCTCGGTTGTGCACCCGCATCACGAAGGGCGGACGCGATACTTCGCGCTACCCGCTGGGCCTGTTTCGAGTCCGCGACTAACTCCACTTCCACCTCGTGAAACCGGGTAGACTGCGCTCGGTCGACGTCAAAACCCTCGAGGGCTACCCAATCGTCGACCACCTCGACCAGAATCTCGCCCTGGTCATCACGGACGAGGAAGGGAGATCGTTCGGTCATCACGCGCGCCACCGGCACCAGTTCTTGGCGTCGAATCAGGGGTGAGGCGATAGACACGAGTGGGGACGGGATCAACGAGGCGGTGCCGTCGACGTGGATCTCGTCCATTCCGCGTTCAGGTGCACCCGCTTCGGAATAACGCAGCGGCAATTTCATATGCCAGCCGTCGTCTCCTCCGCCCGAACGGCGACGAAGGGTCACCCCCCATCGAATAAGCGAAAGCGATGCGGTGTCGTAGTACGTCGCGTCCATTGACCGGTGGTCCAGTGCCTCACCTGTGTGATGAGTCGACTCCAGAATGTCACCGATGTTGATGGTCAGATCTGCAGGGATCCGGAACTTGAACTCGATCTCTCGATGTTCGGTGGTGCTTCTCACGCGCTCCCCAGGGCGGTGGTGCGCTTGGTCTTTTCGCGAATGAGGTACTCCTGGAGGTCCTGGAGTGCAGACCCCGACTCGTCGGTGAGTCGGCGATTCCATGAACCGTGTACGTCGAGATCCCATGCGGCGGTAGTGGGAGAGAAGGCGAGATCGAAGAGGTCGTAGACCTCCGCGATGTGCTCGGGGTCTGCGAGGCTTACGAGTGCTTCGACCCGTCGATCCAAGTTTCGGTGCATCAGATCTGCCGACCCGATCCATACCGAGTGGTCGCCACCGTTCGTGAAGCAGTAGGCCCGCGAATGCTCAAGGAAACGACCGACGATGCTGCGCACGCGGATGGTCTCACTCACACCGGGCATCCCGGGGCGAAGGGCGCACGTGCCCCGCACCCAAATGTCGATCGGCACCCCGACCGCCGACGCTCGGTACAGCGCATCGATGGTCTCCTCGTCCACCACTGAGTTGCACTTGATGCGGATGCCGGACGGCCGCCCTGCCAGGTGGTGGTCTATTTCCCGATTGATGCGTTCAATAAGCCCGGACCGCACGGAATGCGGGGCGATGATCAATCGTTGGTACTCGGTATTGCGCGAATATCCGGAGAGAACGTTGAACAGGTTCGAGATGTCTTCGCCAATGTCCGGCTTGGACGTTAGTAGGCCGAAGTCTTCGTACAAGCGAGCCGTCTTGGGGTGGTAGTTCCCAGTGCCAATGTGACAGTAGCGACGAAGCTGACCGCCCTCGTCACGAACGACCATCGACAATTTGCTGTGAGTCTTTAACCCAACGAGGCCGTACACGACGTGCACACCAGCCTGCTCGAGCTTTCGTGCCCACTCGATGTTGTTTTGCTCGTCGAAGCGGGCTTTGATCTCAACGATCGCCAGGACCTGCTTGCCTTCTTCGGCGGCACGGATCAGGGCATCCACGATGGGTGAATCACCGGACGTGCGATAGAGAGTCTGCTTGATCGCCAGAACGTGTGGATCCATCGCCGCTTGCTCGAGAAAGAGTTGGACGCTTGTGGAGAACGAGTCGTACGGGTGATGCAAAAGCACGTCTCTCTCGCGAACAACGGAGAGCACATCGGGGGCTTGAGCGCTCTCTACCTCGCTGAGTTGACGCGATGTTTTCGGGACGAACTTCCGCTGTTTGAGATCGTCGCGGTCGAGGCTCACGATCGTCCAGAGGCCCGTCATATCGAGAGGGCCGGGAAGACGGAAGACCTCCGCCTCACTGACGTCCAGTTCGCTCACCAGCAAGTCCAAGACGCGCGCATCGATGGTTTCTTCGACTTCAAGACGAACCGGCGGCCCGAAGCGGCGCCGTACCAATTCGCGCTCCAGGGCCTTCAGAAGATTCTCGGCGTCATCTTCTTCGACTTCGAAGTCCTCGTTACGGGTGACTCGGAACGCGTGATGTTCGCAGATCTCCATTCCAGGGAAGAGCTCGTCGAGGTGGGCGGCGATGATGTCTTCCAGAGGCACGTAGCGCTGATCGCCGACTTTGACGAAGCGCGGTAGAAGTGGTGGAACTTTGACTCGCGCGAACAGTTCGGTGCCCGTTGCGGGATTCCGAACCACGACGGCGAGATTCAGTGACAAGCCACTGATGTAGGGGAAAGGGTGTGACGGATCGACAGCGAGGGGAGTCAGGATGGGGAAGACCTTGTTGTCGAAGAAACGATCCATCTCCGTCTTCTCGGCTGGCGTGAGTTCCTCCCAGCGCAGGAGATTGATTCCCGCTGCTTCCAGGTCGGGCCTAACGTCGACCCGAAAGATGTCCGCTTGGCGGAGCTGAAGTTCGTACGCTCGAGCCCAGATAGCTTCCAGGACTTCTCGCGGCGTGAAACCGCTGGCGGCTCGTACGGCGATGCCGGTTGCGATCCTCCGTTTGAGTCCGGCCACCCGAACCATGAAGAACTCGTCCAGGTTGCTGGCGAAGATCGCCAGGAACTTGGTGCGTTCCAGCAAAGGGAGTTCCGGGTCTTGGCTGAGTTCGAGAACTCGTTGGTTGAAGGCGAGCCAGGAGAGTTCTCGATCGAGGAAGCGGTCGTCGGGAAGATCGGACTCGGGGCTAGGGGGCAAGGGTCGATCCTCAGATATAGGCGCGAGCGCGCTGGTATCGGAGAAATCGTGGGTGGTCACGTTCCGATGGTGCCATAGGCAGGTAAACGACGGATGGCTGCTCGGTGTCAACTCCGAGGCGTTCGGTACATGATGTCGGTGTCCCATCGAACGAATCCCAACCCCTCATACAGGCGAATAGCCGGAAGGTTGGAAGCGTCCACATACAGCATGACCTGGTCGAGCCCCCGTCGCCGAAGGTGGTGAAGACCGGCGAGGGTGAGTGCTCGACCCAGACCGGAACCGCGCCAGGGGGGCGCCACGGCCAAGACGTAGACCTCTCCGATCGCGCGGTGCCCATGCTGGAGTCTTCGCCCTGTCGTCGCTGGAGATCATCCATCGTCCATGTCCCCTGATCGGGAAGATCGGTGAAGGAACGCGAGTTGACGTCGAGGATGGCCTGCTCGTCATGACCGACGGCGAAGGACTCGAGTCGTATCCCGTCCGGAAAGACAGGGTCGGGAATGGATGAGTGGAGCGATCGACGCATCTGCCAGAGCACACGGTGGCGCTGCAGTCCCATCGAC
>RGQW01000006.1 GCA_010029945.1 Actinomycetota bacterium
CTCAACCCAGCATCCCTCCTCGGTGTTCTCAACGCCGCCACCGAGTCATTAACCACCGATCCACAACTGGCGAACATTGAGAATCTGCGCGATCTCGCCCTGAGCATGAAGGATCTGCGGCCGAAGGACATCACCTTCACCACCATGCCGTGGAAGCAGTCCGGTGATGGAGCAACGGTCGTTGTGGCGAAAAAGCGTGCAGCGCCGCTGTGGAGCGCCATCGCCAACGACACCCCTTGGCCGCCCAAGGCCAATAAGGATCAGCCGCTGTTGAAGGCGGCGCCGCAGGATGTGCGGGTCGAGATCATCAACGCCACCGGACAAAAGGGCACTGGGAAGCAAGCGAAAAGGGCCCTCACGGAAGAAGGCTTTACCGTGGTGAACGTCAAGAAGATCAAAGCCGAACGCATCGACGAGTACCCCGCCGAGGACACCATCTGGTTCGACCCCGAGTGGGACGTCTCGGCCAAGACGTTGATCTACAGCACCGGCATCGAGAACACCGAGACCGTCGAGGGTCAAGGAGGGACGATGCGGCTGATCATCACCGAGCCTTTGACGTCCGCCCGCTCGGTATCCATGGCCGAGGCGACGAAAGACCTCAGCGCCAACGTCAACACCGGCGACGAGAACTTCTGCGCTTCCTAGTCCCGAACGGGCAACTCTTCACCGCCGAGTCGAAACTTTTCGCCGCCGCGCGTCAGACGACGGGGGGTCGGCCAGCCCGCGTGAGACGCCAGGCGGTCCGCCACTTCATCGGACGCCGTTGCGCAGGAGCCTTCCGCACTCCTTCGGACAGTCCGGAGAACCACGTTCGCAAAGCATCGCGATCGCGGGTGCGGGCCAACGTCAGGCCGACCCAACTACCCACGTACAACGGCTCGAGAACGACGGGCAGATTTCGTCGTGCCAGCCACACCCGATTGCGTGCATTCATTCGGTAGAACTCTTCGTGCCGGAGGGGATTGATGACCGGGTGATGAACCACAAGGTCGCCGGCGTACCAGCACGTATAGCCGGCATCCCAAACCCTCCACACCAGGTCAATTCCTTCGTGTCCGTAGAAGAACTCCGCCGGCCAGCCACCCGCGGCCTCGAATGCGCCTCGACGAACCGCCGTGGCTCCCTCCCACAAAGTGGTCGCCGGTCCTGATCGAGTGCGGTCACCGACGAACAGCCGGGGCACCCAACGCCCCGGCGGCGGGATCCCTTCCGGATCCTCGACTCGGGGCTGAACAAGACCGAGTTGTGGATCAGACTCGAACCGTCCCTTCAGTGAGGCAAGGAAGAACGGATCAGGAAGAAATGCATCATCGTCCAAGAAGAACAACAGATCGCCTTGGACCTGGTCGACTCCGGCGTTACGGCCCGCGGGTATTCCCTGGTTCTCCGCAAGCCCCACGGCCTTCACGCCGTCGGGCAGCCCCACGGGTTGCCACGAGTTACCCACGACGACGATGTCCACGTCGACGTCACGTTGGCTCAGCAGAGAGCGAAGCGCACGATCTAGTTCCTTCGGTCGCTGCCCCATGGTCAGCAGCACCGCCCCGAAATCCGTCATCACGCACGCAACTTGCTGGAGGAAAGAATTGCGACAAGGTGCCCAAGAACGGTGACAACTCCGAGGATGGCGAGTGCGGCTACCAAGAATTGAGTACCCGCGAGGTCACCGGTGAATGCGTCGACCACTCCCGCGAGGAGAGCCAACAAGGTCAATTCCACGGAGTGGTACGCCCGGTAGAAGGGGAAGAGTCGTGCGACGGATCGCAGACGCCGAAGCCCCGACGACTGCGGTGTGCCAACGCTCGCGACATCCGACAACTTCGGTAGACCGTTGTAGGCGCGCGACACGTGCACCATGTCGTTGAGTGCCTTGTTCCACAACACCAATACCGCGAGCACCGCACCGATAAACGCCCACGAGTTCTGCGACCATCCGGCTTCCGGGAACCCGGCAGCCCGCAGTCCGAGCGCGATGGGGATTAAGCCTTCCGTCACGTAGTGACCCACCCGATCGAGAAAGACACCCGTGGGTGAGGACGTGTTGCGCCAGCGCGCGACCTCACCGTCACAGCAATCCAGCAGCATCTGCATCTGACCCAAAATGGCCGCGAGCAGCACACCGGGGAGCCCCGGAATGAGCAGTGCAGCAGCCGTTCCGATGCCGGTCAGGATCATCAAGAACGTGACACCGTTCGCAGAGATGGGCGTCGTGATGAGGAGTCGGGTCACATACGGCGACACTCGGCGCAGGTAGACATCGGCAACCCAATGTTCGGAGTTCGCTCGCATCCGAACCGCATCCGGCTGGCAGACGGCGCGGATCTCACTGATCGTCGGACGAGCCGGACGCTGCACGCGATCCTCACTCATCTCTTGCTCCTCAACCATTGAATCGATGCCACAACACCGAACACGACCCCGAACCACACGAGCAGTACCCCGCTCAGCGCGTCAATGAGACTAGTCGCAGCGGCGATCGCCACGATGCCAAGTCGGCCCTCCCAGCCCAGACCCATGTATGTCAGCCACCGCGGCGCCGCCGACCCTTGCAGTGATCGATACAAGTTGTCGTAGTGGTGGTACGCCACGAAGAAGAGCAACCAGAAGGCGGTGGCCGACGGGCCGACCGCGCTGATAGCCATGATCCATGCGATGCCGCCTAGCTCGACAGCCCGAAGGACAGGTGGAACACCCCAGCCGAACCGGCCGTCCAAACGCGGCCGGATGCCCGGAATAAGCCGGGCGAGCCCGGCGGCCACGGGTCCTGCATCGAGTTGAGCCTTCAGGACGTCGACACCGTCTGCTGCCGAACGTCCTGACCATGTCAGTGAGCGCACGATGCGACCAATCGCCACGTAGGTGAGCGCAACGCCGCCGGCAATCAGCAATCCGATGAGTGCCCACCTGGGCCCGGCCACAACACTGAGAACACTCAACAGCAGCCAGCGCTCGCCTATCGGCATGTGCAGGATCTTCTTGATCCACCGGATCGCGGATCGTCGGTTCACGCGCGCCGAAACCTGCACCGCCCCGGCGAGGCGCCCTTCACCCTCGGGCAAGGGATCGGACGGATCACGAATATCGGCGCGCGGCGCCTGCGCTTCACGAGTCTTCTGAATTCGCGCAAAGTCGTAATCCGACATGTGTCGGGAGGTCTGCAGAACGATCAGCACGATGGCGACCCACCACACGTCATCACCATTGCGCCCGGCACCGATGGCAAGTCCTGCATAGACCGCAAACTCCTTCACGCGGTCGGTGGCTGCATCCAGCCATGCCCCGAGTGAACTAAATCGACCCGTGGCTCGGGCGACTTCGCCGTCGACGCAATCGATCACCAAGCTCAGTTGCAGCAACACCGCGCCCGCGAGCACCCACACCCAAGAACCAGCCGCGAAGGATGCCGCCGCCGCTAAGCCCACGATGAGAGAAACGATGGTGATGGCGTTCGGGGTCCAACCGGCACGAATGGCTATCCGGGTCAGAGGTTTGGACGCTCGACGGACCACCATGGTGGAGTAGAAGCCATCGTCCACTCGATTGGCCAAGAGTCCACGGATGCGATCGTCTGATTCAGATTCGATCGCACTGGCCACGTCGTCACTGCCACTTCCCCGTGCCCAGGGAACATCCACGATGTCGGTTGCCCGCACCGTTACTCCGTGCCGGACCAAAGCAACGAGCAGAGCATCGAATGCTTGGTCTTGCTCAACAGTCACTTCTCCTGATGCACACGCCTGGCATAGGTCATCGATCGCGGCCGCTGCCTGGGAAGCATCCGATGGTGCGATGACGAGCGCACCAACACTGTCGTGGCTCGGGAAGCGAACATCATGGAAGGACGAGCCCGCACTCACCACCGTGTGATGGCGGACGGTCATCAATCCCTCAGGGTCCGGCGTCACCAGAGCCGTCGTCGGTGCACGACCATCGTCTGCGATGGGTGCAAGCGCCACTCGCGGCACCATCAAGTCGCCGGCAACGACCACCGTTCGCGCAGAGCGACGCACGATGCGGGACAACTCCGCAAACTGGGCGATGACCGTGCCCTCTGATTGCAGCAAGACCGCACCTTCGAGGCCGAACAGCTGCCCGTTCGCGGCGGGGGTTGGCGCAGGCCCGAGCACAACCGTGACCACATCCGCGGGAGTCTGGGTCACGAGTCCGACTTGTCGAGCAGCGAACGGACTCCGTCCTTGCGCACCTGCCGCCACGTGCGCCCGGCCAACTCGCGACTGCTCGGATCCTCACGACTCGCATCAATCACCGCGGCAACGGCAGCGACCGCCGCATCGATCGGCATCTGGTCCGGCGATGAGGCGGGCTCCGGAGAAGACGGGGCGCGCACCCCGAGGGCTTCGAGGTTCCCGAACACCTCGACCCCGAGCGAAGCGATTGTCTCCACAGATATCGCGCCCTGCACCGCCGCCGCATCCAGAGCCCAATCCGGGGTCACCAGTCGCGGCTCATCGGGGCCGGGATCGCGTCCCTCGACCATGCGCAGCGCGACGCCGCGCCGGACCAAGCGGACGTAGTCCGTCCACTGCATCTGCTTCTTCACGCGCTTGTTGAGTCGCACGAGGAGTTCGGCTTCCGCGGCGGTCATCGAGCGGTTACTCGTCAGATCCATCCGCGACACCAAGATCTCGTCCGGCACCCCCATCATCTGGGCGAAAGCTCGAAATTGGGCGCTCCTATCGACGTCCTCGAGAACAAGAACCCTGATATTCGCCGCTCCGACGGCGTTGGCCCATCGTGTGATGACCGCGCCATGATCATGGCGACGCCAAAAAGTCGGCGAGATCGTGGATGATCCCGGCTCGGCGAAAACATCCTCAAGCCACTTCTCGTACGGGGTGGTCAATCCGTACTTCAGGTACTGCTGCCACGAACTCGGAAGCAACGCGCCGAGATTTCGCAGCGTGACGACCACGGTCACCTTGTCCGATCCACCGAGAGCGTCGACAGTTTCGATCGCCTTGTCCTGCGGGGCTTCGCAGAAGAACTCACTGCTGATGACAACTCGGCCATCGTGGTTAGCGGTCCGACGTACCAGAGTGTCGAAGTGTCGACGATCCATGACCGCCCCGCCGCGGCTGTTCCACCCCCACGGTCGGCCCAGCAATGCCAACGCCGCTCGATGTTGTGCTTGCAACTTCCCTGGATAACGAATGCCGTGCGCCGCTAAGTCCTCTCGGGCATCGGCGAGCGCCGCTTGGATCGCCGTTGTCCCGGTCTTGTGGACTCCGATGTGGAGCAACACCGAGTCCTTTGCCAGCTCCGGCACATCGGGAAGCATCCGCGCCTGCGACATATCCGGCAGCCTAGTTGCCTTCGCTGCAGGACTTGTTGTAGCGATTCAGGGCGTGCCTTCTGCTGCCCCATCACCGTCACGAGCCTCTTTGCGTGCAGCTCGCATCGCGGCCAGTGCCTCGGGAACCGTGGTGTCTGCCTCGAGACGCCCATCGGCGATGTACAGCGCCCGGTCGCAGAACCGCCGAAATTGCTTCGGGCTGTCCGAGGACAAAAGGAAGGTCGCTCCGTTTTCGCGCAACTTGTCGACATGCGTCCAGCACTGCTGCCGAAAGCTTCTCTCCCCCACCACGAGCGTTTGATCGATGGCATACGCATCAGCATCCACCGACATCGCGATCGACCACGCGAGTTTCTGTCGAACAGCCGGTGGGGCGGCATTCATGTAGCGCCCGAGCATGTTCGACACCCCCGCCTGTTCGGCGATGCTCGGCAAGGCCTCATCGATGTGCTCGTGGGTCATACCCAACAGTCCCCCGACAATGAAAATGTTCTGCCGCACGGTGTAGAACCGCTGCAAGGCGCGCGCCACCTCGATCATCGGAACGATGCGGCGTCCTCGACGCACCTGACCCTCATCTGGTCGGAGCGTTCCGGCGGCGAGTCGAAGAAGAGCCTGCCGGCCCGGCCCCTTCGGCCCGATGATCGCTACCGACTCACCGGGTTGAATGGAAAACGAGACGTCGCGGAGAACCTCTAACTCCTCGCGTCGAACCTCACCCGCAATACGGCGAAGTCGCTGACGCCGGCCGGCACCCTTGCGGCGACGGCGGCGAGGCATTCGCATGGTCACGCTGTCGAATTCGACGACGGCATCGAGGTCCGCAGTGATGGCGACTCGCGACATCTCAGACCTCCTTCAAGATTCTCGGTTCCAGCTTTCGGAACACCAGAACGCCGGCGACGAAGATAACCAAACACAGTGTCAACGAAATTCCATATCCCGTGGCGGTCGACGCTTCTTCTGGCCACCACCCGACTCGATAGAGACCCAGGACGCCGACCAACGGGTTGAACGACGCAATGAACTGAGCGCTTTCGGGGATGTTCGAGACCGAGTACAACACCGGCGACAGGTAGAACATGGCTCGCAGCACGATCCGAACCAAACGTGCGACATCCGGGAAGACCACTGCTGCCGCAGCAATGAGCAGTGACAGTCCATACATCAGCAGGAACTGCACAACGATTGCCACCGGGAACATGACGATCCACGGACCGGGAAGGAATCCCGTGAGTGCGATTCCCAGCAAGATGACCGGAAGGGAGAAGATGAATTCGATGAGTGACACGAGCATCGCTCGCACCACCCACAATTGGGTGGGCAACGTGCTTATCCGCAGTTGCGTTCCTGTTCGACGCCAGATCCTCGTCGACGCACCGATGCCGGTGCTGAACCACCACCACGGCAAGATCGCGACGGACAAGAAGAGCAGGTAGGGCTGAAGACCTAACGCCCGCGCTCCCAGCAGGACTGAGAAGACCAACCACAAGACCAGCGACATGCCCAAGGGCTCAAGAAGCGTCCACAGGTAGCCCAGGCGAAAACGCGTGTACTTCTTCTGAAGGTCCCGTAGGACCAACATTCGAAGCACCTGACGGTGCTCCCAGATTGAACGCACGGCGTTTACGATAGGCCAACTGTGTCTGCCTCCCCGTCCAGCGACTCTTGGTTGCGCCGCCAGAGCAAGCGCGCCGCGCGCAGTCTTGCCCGCCGGATGCGGGATTTCGGACAAGTCGAGCCGGCTGGTTTCGACCTCGCAGACGTGCCGAGCGCCGATATCGCCCTGTACTTCCCCGACGGTCCGCCCAAGCTCTATCAACTCACGCAGTGGCTGCCCGTCTTCGAAGGCAACAACGATGTCACGACGATCGTGATCGTCCGTCAAGTGGACGCCTTCAACGCACTTCGCGGCACAACGCCGCTACGGGTCATCTTGGTTCCCCGGTACGAGGACCTGATGGCTCTGCTCGATAGGGCGAACTTCGGAGCCGTCGTCTACGTCAACAACGGCTGGACCAATTTTCAAGCGCTGTCCTTCCAGCGCGCCGTTCACATCCATGTCAATCACGGTGAGAGCGACAAGATCTGCATGGTGAGCAACCAGGCAAAGGCGTACGACAAAGTCTTCGTCGCGGGGCAAGCGGCGATCGAGCGCCATGAGGCGGCGCTCGCCTGGTTCGACCAGTCGCACTTGGTTCGTGTTGGACGCCCGCAACTCGACCTCGAGGTAAGCCCGGCCCTCTCCCCGACGGACCGGACCACCATCACCTACGCGCCAACGTGGGAGGGTGAGGATGAAGCCAACAACTACTCCTCCGTCGACGTTTACGGCCTGCAGATCATCCAGGCAATGGTGGAGCACCCCGCCTCGCGGATCGTCTACAAGCCCCACCCCCGGGTGGCGGATTCCGACGATCCGGCGATCCGTTCCCAACACCGAGCCATCGTCGCCGCTGTCAACCAAGCGGCATCCGACGATCCGTCCGCAGGCCACTGCGTTCTCGAAGGCGCCGACATGCTCGCGGTCATTCGCAGTACCGACGTATTGATCGCGGATGTTTCCTCGGTCAGCCTCGACTTTCTGTATCTCAAGCCCGGAGCCCCGCTCGTCATCACCGACCGACGCACGGATCGATCCGGCCTTCTCGCTGAGTCGCCCGTGGCTTCGGTATGTCACGTCGTGGACGCACACTCCATCGATCAGCTGTCCGATGACCTACGTGCTGTCGTCACCTCAACTGGCGATGCCTCGCGCCGCTCCATGCGTGACCACTACTTTGACGACCTAGAACCCGGGGAGAGCACGCAGCGATTCTGGGCCGAACTGGACTCGGCAATCCGAGAGCACGATCAGGCCCTGCAATCATTGAGTCGCATTCGCACCGTGAGCGATGGGACAGCATCATGATTCAAGCGGTGATTCTCGCGGCCGGCATGGGGACGCGCCTCGGACGACCGTTCCCTAAGCCACTCACCCCTTTGAGTGACGGGCGCACGATCATGGAGCAGCAGATCGACAATCTGCAGCAAGTCTTCGGACCCGATGTGCGCATCACCACCGTGGTTGGCTTCAAACTCGATCTCATTCTCGAAGCCTTTCCCGATGTCACCTACATCTACAACGAGGCCTACGACCAAACAAACACCAATCGCAGCCTGCTGAAGGCTCTTCGACTCTCGACAGAGGGTGGCGTCCTGTGGATGAACGGAGATGTTGTCTTCGATCCACAAGTACTCGAAAAGGTCAACGGCCTGATGGAAGCGGACACGTCCTTCATCTGTGTCGACACTGCGGCAGTAGGCGACGAGGAGGTCAAATACACGGTCGATGACGACGGGTACGTCGACGAACTCTCCAAACAAGTGGTCAACGCACGCGGAGAGGCGGTCGGCATCAATTTCGTCAGTGCCAGCGACAAGCCGACCCTCATCGAGCGACTGTCCGAGTGCTCCGACGCTGATTACTTCGAGCGGGGCATCGAACTCGCCATCAGCCACGACTCTATGCGTGTCATACCCGTGGATATCGGTGAGTTCTTCGCCGTCGAGGTCGATTTCGAAGAAGATCTCACCCGTGCCAACGAGTACCTCTAGCGCATCGCGCGAGCGATCAGATGCTCCCACCGGTCCATGACAAGCGGTAACCGGTACTCACTCATCGCGCTTCGGGCGCGACTTCGCACAGACTCGCGCCACGCATCATCACTCATCGCTCGATCAAGACATCGCGCGAGGGCTCGGGAGTCTTCGCGGACAGACAACATTCCCCAATCTCCGATGAGTTGTCGAACACCACTTGAGCAATCGGTGGCAACGACCGGCACTTCATAGGCCTGCGCCTCGGCGATCACCAACGGCAGACCTTCGGTCCGAGAAGGGACGACCAAAAGATCAGCGCCGGACAACACGCTCTCTGGGTCGTCGGTTGTTTCCTGCCATTCGATCCGGTCTTCTCCGGCGAGATCAACCGATTGGGCGTGCAGCCGGTCGCGGTCTGGTCCATCGCCCACAATCTGGAGTTTCCATCCCGGGTGCGCATCCGCCACCAGACTCCAGGCGTCGATGAGCACGTCGACGCCCTTCTCAGGGGAGAGTCGACCGAGATACAGCAGCGTTCCCCCGCGATCCGATGACGTACCGGGCTCTCGCGGAGCGAGGGATTCCGGCCACACTGCGACGGGATTGGGCATCGTGACAACGTTGTTCAGGCCAGCACGCGTGAAGGCGGCGCCGTCCTCGTTGGTCAAGGCGGTGAATACCGGAACCGTGCGATAGGCGCGAAGAATCCTGTCCAGATCCCGCCCAGAAGCCGCCGCGGCGTAAGCACCGTGGTACTGGCCGACGACGATCCAACGATCTCGAACGTCGGGGCTTACCGCGGCGAGGGCGTCCGCGAGAATCTCCATGGCCCACACCTGTGCGGTGATGATGACCGCACGCCCACCGTCCTGCGTCTTGAGAATGTCCGCCATACCCGCGACCGCTTCTCTGCGTAGCTGAGCACGGATCCTCTCGGTCTGCGTGGATTTCTTGGGCCACGTCTGGGGCATCAAGACTCGTGTTTCGTACTCGCCGCGGAACGGATGGGCTGGCTCGAAGGGGGTAACCCCGACAACGAGGACCTCGTGACCGCGTGCACCGAACCCGTCAGCGAGGACTCGCACCACCTTCTGGGCTCCCCCGAGTTCATCGATGTTGTTCGCGCACAAAACGATTCGAGTCATCGGCGTGCCGCCAACACTGCGTGGACAGCATCGATGAGGTCGGCTGTGGTTTCCACCACGTCGTAGCCGTCGGGCAGGTTGGGAAGGAGGTACCGGCCAGCGCCAGCGTCCGGACGAAAGACGAGCGACGGTCCGGCCGTGTCGATCAAGGACGGATCGTCGGTGATGATCAACTCGGCCGCATCGAGTACCTCGCCGAGCTGCATCGCTCGCGCATCACGAACCGATCCCCAGACCCGGGTCGGCACCGACTCGTCGATCTCGCCGGCAACGAGGAGATAGCAGGTCATCGCCATGTTCTGATCCCACAGGGTCAGATCGAGCGGCCAACTCCGCGGTCCTTCGGCCGAGGGGGCAGGGAGGTACGCCACGATCGGTCGCGAGCACTCGAGGTCCGTGACCCCGGGCAGCAGAGCCTGGCGAGCCCGAGAGAGTTCGTTGCCTGATCCCGGGAGTCGGCGGCGAGCGGCATGCCCGGCTCGCCGTCCCCACGCGGCGGGCCCCCGGGCGCGCCGGGCGGGTCGCCAAATCACGGACGCTCGTTCACCGGGAAGCAGTTGGGCGCCCGCCGGTCGGTCGGCATAGGCGACGCTCGGGATCGGCACGAAGACGTCATCGACGTTTACCTCCGGAGCCCTCAGGGCCGTGGTGTTGACACTCGCGCCACGACGAAGGCGGACGCCCAGGGACCCCTTATCTGGCTTCATCAACGGCCGGTGAATGTGTGCCGTTAGTTGACCCGAGCCGCGCCATCGGATCGCATTCGTCGCGCCCGATGCGTCTCGTTGCAGTGGGAGCGAGGCGATCACCGTGCCCAGCCGATCGGACCACACCAGGTGCGCCTCGACATCACCGTGCAGGTCGGATGCGAAATCCACGGTGTCCACCACGACGGACACGCGCGAGCGAGACACCGAGATCTCCCGTAGTTCGTGGAAGTAGCGGCGAACCGAAAAGGGCATATCCAGCAGGTTCAAGTGTGAGACATCCAGCCATTCACCGGCACTGCGATTGAGCACCGACTCCCCCGATCCAGTCGCCCACAATTCGCGCTGGTCATCACCAGAACCTTCCCGGACGACGACGGTGTCGACGACCGATGCCCAGCGCTCCCAACGCATGGCACGCCGCAGCAGGTCGAGATCACCCGTCAGCAAACCGTAGAAAGCAACGCGCAGAGCCGGGCGGATGAAGTCGAAGGCACGCGGATCAACGTTTCGGGCGTACTCGCGGAATTCGCCGGCCGCTTCCTCGGCCGCCTGAGGATGCGGATTCTCTCCGATCGCCGACAGATACAGGTATCCCTCGTGGCGAAGAAACTTGATGCTCTTGGCCAACCGCAGTTCGTCGGAGGAATCTCGCAGCAGAACGTCCATCCGCCTGTTGATCTCCACGCGATCGCGCACGTTTCGCATCTGCATGCGACCTTGCGTGATGGATGCATCCTCGGCTTTGCGGTCGACATTCCAGATGTAGACGGCGGCCTGGACAACACCAATGCGCTCAGCGGAGAGAAAACACTGCAGAGTGAACACCTGATCCTCGAAGAGCAGACCGTCAGGGAACTGAATGTCGTGTTCGTGGAGGAAGGAGCGTCGATAGATCTTGTTGACACTGATGGTGTCGTACAACAGTTCCGGCTCCTGCTCGAGACTGGAGATCAATCGGTCAGCGGCATGGAGTTCTGGACGCCACCTCTTGTCTCGATCACGGGCCACGTCGTGGCGGATAGCTGTTCCGCAGACGACATCGGCGTCCCAGTCTTCGGCTGCCCTTAGCAACGTGGCGCATGCATGCATGTCGTATTCATCGTCGGAGTCGCAGAACATCACCCAGGGCGCACGGGCCATCCGAAGGCCATCGTTTCGTGGAGCGCTACATCCACCTGAGTTCTCCGAACGAGTGAGGAGGCGAATCCGGGAGTCGTTGACGGCAACGGACTCGACAAACTCGGCAGTGCCATCCGTCGAGGCATCGTCCACGACGATGATTTCAATGCCGCGCAACGATTGTCGACGAATCGATTCGAGTGCCCGCCCGATTCGTCCCACATCGTTGAAGCCAATGAGGACGACACTGACGACCGGCTCGTCGCTCATCGGACACCCTTGAATTCCCGCACAGACTCGATGAGAACACCTGCCCGTGCGTCGAAGGAGTGTTCTGTCGCGATGGTCCTGGCTGCCTCCATACGGCGATCGCGACTCGGGAAAGTGTCGTCGACGGGCGCGTGCAAGATGTCGACGAGGTGGTCCTCATCGGTGAACACGACGACGGCGTCACCGAAAACATCCTCCAGGCCCGCAGCGCTGTCGCTCACCACACGCGTACCCGTCGCTACTGCGTCGAAGAGGCGATTGCTGAGAAAACCGTCGGCCGCCATCTCCGGATGATGGTCGTTCATCACGATTTCCGCGCCCGCGTACGCCCCGGGTAGGTCGTCATTGACGAGAAACTCTCCCGAGATCCGACCGACGTCGATGAACTCTTCCCACCCCACACCGTAAACAGACAACTCGTCTGCACGATCAGAGGCGAGCGCGCCCCGGACGGCAGGACGGAACTGCCCGCGCGTCGAGCCAACGAACAGCAGCGCCGCTCCCGAGTCGGGTAGCGCAGCATCGGGTGAGAAGCGATCGGGGGCCGTTGCTTGCAGAAGAGGCGTCGAGGGCACTCCACCGGGCAGCCTCCACGTCTGGCTCGCGACGAAGACCATGTCATAGGCGCGAGCTTCGGCTTCGGTGACGAGCTCCGGGTGGGAAATCACCCACAAGATCCACACGCCACGTCGCTGCGGTGGCGGCTCGACACCCTTCAGTCCACGAAGGACGACGACCACATCATCGTTCGACCGTGGTGGTTGGTGTGCTCCCGAGCGTGGCACCACCGACACCTGTTGCCCGTGACGTCGCAACGCTGCCGCTAGATCTCGAGCAAACCAGGTGTCGCCCCACTGCTCGCCTGCTTCACCCTTTGGTGCCGACGTGATGATCGTCCAGCGGTAGGCATCCGACCCAGAGCCCGAGAGTCGATCCTTGATGGCCCGCAGCACCCGCATCAGCGACCAGCTCCCCCACGCAAGAATCCGGCACCCCAGGCCCCGTGCATCGTGGCGAACACCGCGGGCAACCGTCGCATCAGCGAGGCGTTTGCCGACTGCGAGGCGACCGAGGCGGAGGCCACGAGGTTGCCCACGGCATAAACCGTTGCCGGGGCCACACCCGCGATGACCAAGCCGCTGCGGCCTCTCACGACCCCGACAATGCAGACCCCCAACCCGCCAACAACGGCGCCGACGGTCATCGGTGCGGCGAGATATCTCAGCGAGAGAGTCTCAGGGTGGCGGCGAGCCACTTCGCGCCGCCACCGCCCGTAATCGAAATATTGACGTGCGAGAGCTTTGATCGAGTTACGTGGTCGGTAGGTCACGGTGAGGTCGGGCGTGAAATACACGATCCCTCCGGAATTGCGAATGCGCAGATTCATCTCCCAGTCCTGCGCCCTCTGCATCGTCTCGTCATACCCACCGACTCGTTCGAGCGCCGCGCGGCGAAAGCACCCGAGGTAGACGGTCAAGGCAGGGCCCTCGCCTCCACCCACGTGGAACGATGCTCCACCGACTCCGAACCGCGACGTCATTGCTGCCGCCACCGCTTGTTCGAAGGGATCCGTTCCCTCTGCGGCCATTACTCCGCCAACGTTGTCTGCTCCCGTGCGCTCCAGCACGGCAACGGCAGTGGAGACGTAATCAGACGGGATCAAGGCGTGACCGTCGACCCGGACGACGACCTCGCCAGCCGAAGCGCCGATGGCGGCATTCAATCCCGCCGGCGTGGACCCACTCGGGTTGTCGACCACATGCACCTGGGTGAACTCCGTTGCGAGCGAGGAGGCAACGCGTGCGGTGTCGTCACGACTCGGGCCCACGGCGAGGACTACCTCGAGATCCCCCTGGTAGTCCTGGTCGAGTATGCGCCGCACCGGCGAGGTCACCGGCGGAGATGAGCATGGTTCCGCCCGCGACGAACTTCGCGAACCGCTCGGCCGGGTAGGTCGGACGAAACACGGTGGTGTCCGCGTGGGTCAGGTAGATCCAGTCCAGGGCTTTGCCGACGATCTGCGCACCGGAGTACATCCGAGCAAGAACGAGGTCCCAGATGTGCGTCGCCGAGTAGAAATCGTCGTCATCCATCTTGGCGAGGAGTTCTCCCTCGGCCCGGGCGCTCGCGGCCGCGAGAGCGTGGCCCAGGTTCTGCTCGGGTGGGACACCCATGACCACCAGATCGCCGCTCCACCCCGCGAGGGCCTGGTGAACATTCGGGGTGTGGTGGGAGACGAAGTCATCATCGCCGTGCAGGACCACGATCACCTGAAGGTTCGGGTAGTCCTGGGCCCGCACCATCGAGAGTGCGTGCGCCAATCGGTCCGAACGATGAGAGGACAGCACGATGCTCACGGTCGGCCACGGCGCCACCGCCGGCCACGGAGAGTGATGGCGAAGTGCATTCCGGCGACCGGTCACCGAGGCCTGCTGCCATGCCAGAAAATCGCCGGGTTCCGGGAGTTCGTCGGCGGACTCAGCCAGCACCACGCCACACGCGGCGAGTTGTGTTCGCACATTCAGTGGCATGCTCGAGGCATCGGTCACCGCAGAGATCGAACGCAGAGGCTTCACGTCTGTCATGGTGATCCCATCGCCGTAGCGGTCGACAATCTCCGCTGCGCTGCAGACGTCGCCAATCACATCGCTACGCCGGCCGTGCGGGCGGTGAATCGACGGGTCCACCAGGACCTCGTGATCGCCCCATGAATTCGAATCGACGCGAACAACGATGTCCGCGTTGTCATCGTCGACCACCGCATCGGTCGGAGCCAGCAGCACATCGGTGCGCCGGACGTGAGGGTCGGTGTCGCGTTCGATGACAACATCGCGGACGTGCTCGGCGAGCATGCCGTTAGCCGGGACCCCGGGCAACCAACTCGGAGCCGGGAAGCCAGACGCCGTCGGCTGCAGCATCCGCACCATGGCGGACAACACCGCCCCCGCGTCGCTCGGTTCGCGAAGGACAAGAGAAGCGTGAACCCCGTCCTTCTTCGTTCGCAGAGAAACTTCGTGCACTCCTGTGATGCCCGGGTCCCCTGTCCACCCCATATGCGGGCGACGCCAGGTGTCCACTTCCACCTCGACGGCAATGACCGGCTCAGTGCCGATGGCGGCGGTCACCAAGGCTCGCAGGGCGCCCATATGGTCGGCACGCACGCTCCAGCGGGCTCCCGCCTCCGCCGACGCGCCAGCACGTCGGCGTACTCGGGTTCCCGGCACCGAGGGACTTGCCATGCAGCAAGAGTAGAGGCGCTCTCGCTACGCTCGTGGCATGCCGCAAGAGCGTTCTCCCGCTGCTACCCCCGTGCTGTCGGTCATAGGCACCGGCTACCTCGGTGCCACCCACGCAGCATGCATGGCAGAACTCGGATTCACCGTCATCGGCGTGGATGTCGATCCCGACAAAGTGGCCTCCCTGAGTGCCGGGGTCGTGCCCTTCTTCGAGCCGGATCTCGATGATCTGCTGAAGCGAAACATCGACGCCGGCCGGCTACATTTCACCACCAGTTTCGCCGAGGCCGGTGAGGCGGCCGATGTCCACTTCATCTGCGTGGGTACTCCCCAACAACCGGGTGCCTACGCAGCGGACATGTCGCAAGTCTTCGGATCGATATCGGCCCTGGCTCCCCACGTGTCGAGCACCGACGTGATCGTCGGCAAATCAACGGTCCCGGTCGGAACCGCCGATGAGATCGTCGATCAACTCAAGAACACGGCAGCGAGCGGGGTCGACGTGGTGTGGAACCCGGAATTCCTGCGTGAGGGCTTTGCTGTGCAGGACACATTGCAACCCGACCGACTGGTCGTCGGTGTGGCGAGCGAACGAGCCGAGCAGGTCATGCGCAGCGTGTACGCACCACTGATTGCTGACGGCGTTCCCTTTCTCGTCACCGACTTCCCCACAGCAGAGCTCGTCAAGGTGGCGGCGAACTCCTTTCTGGCCACGAAGATCTCGTTCATCAACGCGATGGCCGAAGTGTGTGAGACAGCAGGCGCCGACGTCACCATGCTCGCCACCGCCATCGGCTACGACCCACGCATCGGCAACCGCTTCCTGTCCGCCGGCCTGGGCTTCGGAGGAGGCTGCCTACCGAAAGACATTCGGGCGTTCATGGCGAGGGCTGGTGAGCTCGGAGCCGAAGAGGCCCTGACGTTCCTGCGCGAGGTGGATCAGATCAACCTGCGTCGGCGCGCGCACACGGTGGACCTCGCCCGCAAGACACTCGGAGGAGATCTGCGGGGCAAGGTCGTCACCATGCTCGGCGCGACCTTCAAGCCCGATAGCGACGACGTGCGGGACTCCCCGGCCCTCGATGTTGCAGTAGCGATCTACAACGCGGGAGCGCACGTGCGCGTCCACGACCCGAAAGGGTTGCCCAACGCAGAACGCGTCTATCCGCACATGGATTACCGCAGCGACCTCGACGACGCTGCGACCGGCAGTGACCTTCTGATCCTGGGCACTGAGTGGCGCGAATATCGAGATCTCGATCCGGCATCCTTGATCGACAAGGTCCGCAATGCCGTGATCATCGACGGACGCAACGTCCTGGATCCGCACCTGTGGCGCAGTGCCGGATGGACCTACCGCGCACTCGGCCGTCCCACTGCATGACCGGGAGCCTGGCGACCGACGATCAGATTCGAGATCTGCTCACCGACAGTCGCCTGTGGTTCGTCGTGGGCCTGGGCGACAACCCCGGGCGACCGGCCTACGGCGTGGCTCGCTTTCTGCTTGATCTCGGCAAGACCGTGGTCCCGATTCATCCGCGGGCCGAGACAGTGCACGGGAACGAGGGCTTCGCGTCGATCGCCGACGCGAGTCGTGTCCATGGTCCTCCCGACGTCGTCGATGTCTTCATTCGATCCGATCGGGCTGGTGAGTTTGCCGATGACGCCATCGATGTCGGTGCCGCAGCAGTGTGGTTCCAGTTGAATGTCATTGACGCTCACGCAGCGCAACGCGTGATGGACGCCGGCATGCTCATGGTGATGGATCGCTGCCCAGCGATCGACTATCCGCGTCTGGTCAGCTAGCGATCGCGTCGGATCTTCTCGCCCTTTTCGCGTGCGGCTGCATTCAGTTCCCCTTGAAATTCCTCCATACGGTCCACCAGGGACTCATCAGCGATCCCGAGCATGCGCACCGCCAAGAGCCCGGCGTTTCGCGCGCCACCCACGGCAACAGTGGCGACAGGAACCCCCGACGGCATCTGAACGATCGACAACAGCGAGTCCATCCCGTCCAGTGGGGTCGCATTGACCGGCACTCCGATAACCGGCACGGGGGATACCGACGCAAGCATCCCCGGCAGATGGGCGGCTCCGCCGGCGCCGGCGATGATGACGCGCAGTCCGCGAGATCGAGCCGACTTTCCGTACTCGATCATCTCCTCGGGCATGCGATGGGCGGAGACGACGTCGACCCGATGCGCGACATCGAACTCATCGAGGGCCGCAGAGGCCGCTTCCATCGTCGCCCAGTCTGAGTCGCTACCCATGCAGATGCCGACACGGGCGTCGTCCGACCTACTCATTGATCGCCCCGCTGAAGTAGTCAGCGGCATGACGAGCACGAAGTAACAGGCTCTGCGGATCACTTCCGACAGCGGTCACGTGCCCGACTTTACGGCCAGGGCGAACCTCCTTGCCGTACAGATGAACTTTCAGTCCGGGATCGCGGGCGAACACGTGCCGGTACGCCGAGTACAGGTCACCCACGTCGCCGCCGAGGATGTTGACCATCACCGCGGCTGGTTCGCGCGCGTTCGGTGAACCCAACGGCAGGTCCAGCACCGCTCGGAGGTGGTTTTCGAATTGACTGGTGATGGCACCTTCGATGGTCCAGTGGCCGGAATTGTGCGGTCGCATCGCCAACTCGTTGACGAAGATCTCTTGTCCCGTGTCGAACATCTCCACGGCCAGCATGCCGGTGACGTCCAACGCCCCTGCGATGTCAAGCGCGATCCGCTGCGCCTCCACCGCCCTGTCCGGATCCAAGCCAGGAGCCGGCGCGACGACCTCGCTACAGATTCCTTCGGTTTGAACGGTCCGCACAACGGGATAAGCAGCAGTCTGACCACTCGGCGAGCGCGCTACCTGCGCCGATAGTTCCTGCGTGAAGGGAACCGCCGCCTCCGCGAGCCACACAGCTCCTGGTGGGAGGGGCTGAGACATGACCGCGTCGAGATGGCTTGTGCTTTCGACCCGCCACACACCTTTGCCGTCGTATCCCCCACGGGAGGTTTTCAGGATGAAGGGGTAACCCACTGTTTCGGCGAAATCCCGCGCGTGCGCAGGAGACTCAACGACGCGCCAGGCAGGCACCGGCGCCCCGACCCCTTCGAGGGTTCGGCGCATGATGGCTTTGTCTTGGGCATTGATCAGCGCGCGGGGCCCGGGCCGCACGGCGACTCCTCGAGCTTCCAACTTCTCCAGAATCGGCCCGGGAACGTGCTCGTGATCGAACGTGACCACATCACATCCGTCGGCAAACGCCAGGACAGCGTCCTCGTCATCGTGCGCCCCGAGCCAGACGTCGGACCATCGCCTGCTGCGCCATCACGCCGACGCGAATCGTCGAGTTCGTGGAGCTCGTAGACCCTACGTTGGATGTCCTGAACGTTGGGAACATCATCGATGGCGAGGTCACCGTCATCACTTGCTGACTCGATTTCCAGTGCGCCGTAGTTGAGAATGCGACCGAGCACACTGATGTTGAACGACACATTGTTGACTTTGTTCAGTGGCATATCGCGACCCTGCTTCGTGATGAGTCCGCGCCGAACGATGATGCGCCGAGAGGTAAAAACGTATTGCGTCGTCATCCACCGACCGAAAGGCACCAGCACCCGCCAGATGGTGATCACGACAACGGCGATCCCGATCACCCAGCGCAGCCAACTGACCGAAATGGAGAAGAACAACCAGGAAGCGACGAACACTTCGATGATCAGCACGATCACGGGAGCGATGAGGGCTCGCCAGTGCGGCTTTAACTCGAATGCCACGGTTTCGCCGGGGGCAAGAAGCTTGTCGGGATACGTCACGTCCGTATCGTTGCATGAACCACGTCCCCGGCGACGATAGTTCGCGCTGATTCACCGTCATCCACGATCAGGTGCCCCTCATCGTCGACATCCAGCGCTCGACCTTCGATGCGGTTGCCACCGGGGAGATCAATCTGAACACCCGTGCCCAGGGTGCGGCAGCAGCGCCGATAATCCGCGAGAGACTGCGACCATTCGGTGGTCAAGCGGTTGTTCAGCGCAACCAGTAGTTCCGCCAGCAACGTGCTGCGATCCGGGACTATCGAGTGCGCGATACGCCACGACGTCGCGCCAGGAGCCGGGAGAGACTCCTCTGCGTGATCGATGTTGATGCCGATACCGACCACGGCTCCGGCAGCAGATCCGACGGCCAGCTCACGTGCGACAGCCTCGACGAGAATCCCCGCCAATTTCCGGCCGTCATCGGCCAGAACGTCATTCGGCCACTTCACATGCACAACGGGACCGCCGATCTGGCTCGCCGCATCGACAACAGCCAAACTCGCCAGCAGCGGCAGTCGAGCCGGCTGAGGATAATCGCGAACGACGGTGCTGCTCCACAGGCCGGCCCCCGGGTCACTCACCCACGAGCGACCTCGACGGCCACGGCCGGCCGTTTGCTCTCCCGCAACCACACACAGCCCCGTATCCGCTCCTGACGTCAGACGCTCCAAAGCATCGGCATTCGTCGACCCGGTGGTCGTGACCACGTGCGGACGAGGCCACGGGCACCCACGGGCACGCAGAATCTCCTCGACAACGGCGGGGTCAGGAAGGTCCACGGTCGGCTCCACGGGGCTAAAGTACGCACCATCATCGATCAGTAGTCGATCAATGGTCGGGCACGACGAAACGGTGAAGGAACGGTGAATGAGCGCAGAGCCAAGCGAGATCGCTGAACCAACCGGCGCCGAGCGCAGAACCACCGCCGGAAAGGCGGAGATTCTCAAGGCGCGCCGCACCGACGCCGCCAACAAGCGTCAAGCAGCGATCGACAAGCAGCACGCCAAGGGCAAGATGACCGCTCTCGAGCGGATCGAGGCGTTTCTCGACGAGGGTTCCTTCCAACAGATCGACGGACTGACCCGGCACCGCTCGCACAACTTCGGGCAGGAGAAGAATCGTCCCTTCGGCGATGGCGTACTGACCGGCTACGGCACGGTCGACGGCCGGCCCGTATGTGTCTTCGCGCAGGACTTCACCGTCTTCGGCGGATCCCTCGGCGAGGTTTTCGGCGAGAAAATCGTCAAGATCATGGATCTCGCGATGAAGACAGGGTGTCCGGTCATCGGTCTGAACGACTCCGGCGGCGCCCGGATTCAAGAGGGGGTCGTTTCGCTGGGTTTGTACGGCGAGATTTTCCGTCGCAATGTCCAGGCGTCCGGCGTGATCCCCCAGGTGTCCGTGATCATGGGACCGTGCGCGGGCGGGGCTGTGTACTCGCCGGCGATCACCGACTTCACGGTGATGATCGATCAGACATCACACATGTTCATCACCGGCCCCGACGTCATCAAGACCGTGACCGGCGAGGATGTTTCGTTCGAGGATCTCGGCGGAGCCCGCACCCACAACAGCACATCGGGTGTCGCCCACTACATGGCCTCCGACGAGAGCGACGGTCTGGATTACGTGCGCTCCCTGTTGTCCTACCTTCCCAGCAACAACCTGTCCGATCCCCCGGTCTTCCCCACACCGGCGCACATGGAATTCACCGACGAAGATCACGCCCTGGATTCGATCATCCCCGACTCACCGAACCAGCCGTACGACATGCATCGGATCCTCGAAACGGTGCTCGACGACGATGAATTCCTGGAAACCCAGCCGCTTTTCGCGCCGAACCTCATCACCGGCTTCGGTCGCATCGAGGGTCACGCCGTCGGCATCGTGGCCAATCAGCCGATGCAGTATGCGGGCACGCTGGATATCGACGCCTCAGAGAAGGCGGCTCGCTTCGTTCGCACCTGTGACGCCTTCAACGTGCCCGTTGTGACCTTCGTCGACGTCCCTGGCTTCCTCCCCGGGACAGAGCAGGAGTGGAACGGCATCATTCGAAAGGGAGCGAAACTGATCTATGCCTACGCAGAGGCCACGGTCCCGCTTCTCACGGTCATCACGCGCAAGGCATACGGGGGCGCGTACGACGTCATGGGCTCCAAGCACCTCGGCGCGGATATCAACCTCGCGTGGCCAACGGCAGAGATCGCGGTCATGGGTGCGCAAGGCGCGGTCAACATTCTCTACCGCAAGGAACTCGCCGCCGCCGACGATCCCGAAACTCGTCGCGCCGAACTCATCGACGAATACACCGACACCCTCGCTAACCCCTATATCGCGGCCGAGCGTGGCTACGTGGATCGCGTGATCCTCCCGCACGAAACCCGGCTGCAATTGGTTCGCGCCTTACGTGCCCTGCGCGGTAAGCGGGCATCCGGACCACCCAAGAAGCACGGAAACATCCCGCTGTGAGCGCAGGCGAGGATCCTGTCGTTGAGGAAGTCGCATTCGACGTGCTCGCCGGCAACCCGACCGAGCAAGAACTCGCCGTCGTGGTGTCCGTGCTCTCGAGCCTGCCCGCGGTGCAGCCTGAGCAGCCAAACCCACCGAGCTACTGGTCGAACCGGGCAGCAATGATGAGGCGCACCATCCATCCGGGCCCCGGTGCGTGGCGAGCATCTGCTTTTCCGCACCCGAGCTAGGACGACGCGCTCCGCCATGGCTGTCACCGAAGTGGTTCTTGCTTCCCGTTCCCCGGCACGACTGGCCACCTTGCGATCGGCCGGCATCGAGCCGCACGTTGTCGTCAGCAACGTGGACGAGGAGTCGATCGCGGCATCTCTACCGAACGCATCCCCCGTTGAATTGGCGCAGGTGCTCGCGAACGCGAAGGCAGACAGGGTCGCTGAATCCCTCACCACACCGGCACTGGTCATCGGCTGCGACTCGGTCTTCGAACTCGACGGACGCCCCTACGGCAAACCCGGAACCAGCGAGGTGGCCCGCGAACGCTGGCAGCAGATGTTCGGCAAGACCGGGATCCTGCACACCGGCCACTGCGTCATCGACACGGCAACCAGTCAGCGCGCAGAAGCAACCGCCAGCACCACAGTCACCATGGGAACGATGACATCGCAGGAGATGGACGACTATCTCGCGACCGGCGAACCCCTCGAAGTCGCGGGCGGCTTCACCCTGGATGCACTCGGGGCGCCCTTCATCGAGTCGATTCATGGCGACCCTTCGACCGTGGTGGGCATCTCCCTACCGACACTTCGACGTCTGATCGGCGAGCTCGGAGTCGGTTGGACATCGCTATGGCGGACGTCGGGCAACACCGGGGATCTCCCCCGCTAGAGTCGCCGACTATGCGAAAAGTCTTGATCGCCAATCGAGGCGAAATCGCCGTGCGGGTCATTCGCGCCTGTCGCGATGAAGGCTTGACGTCGGTTGCCGTCTACGCCGACCCCGATCGAGACGCCATGCACGCGCAGATGGCCGACGAGGCATTCGCTCTTGGAGGCGAAACAGCCGCAGAGACCTACCTGGACATCGCCAAGATCGTCGATGCCGCGACGCGGTCCGGGGCGGACAGCATTCATCCCGGGTATGGCTTCTTATCCGAGAACGCAGACTTTGCGCAGGCGGTCATCGACGCCGGCCTCACCTGGATCGGACCACCACCGCAGGCGATTCGCGACCTCGGTGACAAGGTGTCCGCGCGACACATCGCTCAGCGCGCTGGCGCGCCGCAGGTCCCGGGCACCTCCGATCCCGTCGCCGGAGCGGACGACGTTGTTGCTTTCGCAGAAGAATTCGGTCTTCCGGTCGCTATCAAGGCCGCGTTCGGCGGTGGCGGTCGAGGGTTGAAGGTGGCTCGCACTGTGGAGGAGATTCCCGAGTTGTACGACTCGGCTGTCCGCGAAGCGGTGGCCGCTTTCGGTCGCGGGGAGTGCTTCGTGGAGCGCTACCTCGATCGCCCGCGTCACGTGGAAACGCAGGTGCTCGCCGACCAGCACGGCAACGCCGTCGTGGTGTCCACACGCGACTGCTCGCTGCAACGACGACATCAAAAGCTCGTCGAAGAGGCGCCCGCACCCTTCCTGACCCCGCAGCAAGAAGAGTCTCTGTATGAGGCGAGCAAGGCGATCGTGAAAGAGGCCGGCTACTACGGAGCCGGAACGTGTGAGTTTCTCGTCGGCGAAGACGGCGTGATCTCCTTCCTCGAAGTCAACACCCGACTCCAGGTGGAGCACCCGGTCAGCGAAGAGGTGACCGGCATCGATCTCGTGCGAGAGCAGTTCCGCATCGCTCGAGGTGAGGAGATCGGCACCGACGACCCGGTCGTGCGCGGCCATTCGATCGAGTTTCGGATTAACGGTGAGGATCCCGGTCGCGGCTTCCTTCCGGCCCCCGGCTCGCTGATCACGTGGAAGATGCCCAGTGGCCCGGGCGTCCGAGTCGATGCCGGCTTTCGCGCGGGAGACGTCATCGGTGGGAACTTCGACTCTTTGCTCGCCAAGTTGGTGGTGACCGGCAAGGACCGCACGCAGGCACTGCAACGGGCACGTCGGGCTCTTGCCGAGTTCGAAGTCGAGGGCATCGCGACAGCTCTCACCTTCCATCGCGTCGTGGTCGAGGAGGACGACTTCGCTCCCGCGGACGGAACCGCCTTTCGTGTGCACACGCGCTGGATCGAAACCGAATTCGACAATCAGATTCCTGCCTACGAAGCGACCACCGTCACCGATCAGACCCCCGGGGGCCGTGAGTCCGTTGTCGTCGAAGTGGATGGCAAGCGGATCGAAGTCACGCTCCCCGCAGGATTTCGCAGTCCCGCTCCGACCCACGGCACCAAGAAGGCGGCTCCTCGCCGAAAGAACTCCGCATCGGGATCAGCTGCCACCGGAGACACTGTGTCCGCCCCGATGCAGGGAACCATCGTCAAGGTGGAAGTGGCGGAGGGTGACGCCGTGAACGAAGGCGACCTCATCGTCGTACTCGAGGCAATGAAAATGGAGCAGCCTCTGACGGCGCATAAGTCGGGCACGGTCACCAGCCTCAGCGCAGACGTCGGAGCGACCGTCACGCCGGGAACAGTCATCTGCGAGTTGAAGGACTAGCCGCCGCACCTCTCGGGCGCGGACAGACCACTGCTGCGCGCACGGCCGCGCTCTGGGCCTACTGCGTCAAGCGCGAGCGCAACCACTCGACGTAATCCCCCGGGGCCCCAGCCGCCGCCGCGGCATCGGCGATCGCAAAGACATGTTCGGCTGACGGCAGGCCACCTTCGTATGCGTCGAGCGCGTATAGCCAGGCGAGGCTTTGACCGTCCAGCGTGTCTACCCGGACCCGCACCTTTCGCCAGAAGCCGATCTCGACGTCTTCCCACATATCCAAACGCTGTTCGTCGAGTTCGGTGACGTTGTAGACGGCGACGAAGACGGTCGATTCGGCGTCCTCGACCACCGTCGGAAGGGCGCCTCCGAACCCGAGTTCCTCACCCGCGAAGGTCAGCCGCCACCCCCGCAGCCAACCGGTGCCTTCCATCGGCGAGGCTGGCGCACGCTCGGCCATCCGAGAAGGGTCGAGGTTCACCCCGTAGGCGGCATAGAGGGCCATGGGCTCAGGGTAGGCACCCAGGCGGCCGCTGAGAAGGTTCGGGAGAGAATGGGGGCGTGTCCCAGTCGTCTCGCGTGGTCATCATCGGCGATGGCCCGGGTGGATACGAAGGGGCGCTGGTCGCTCGTCAACTCGGCGCAGACGTCACGCTCGTCAGCGCCGGCCAGATCGGTGGCTCGGCCGTCCTTACCGATTGCGTCCCCAGCAAGACACTGATCGCAACGTCGGAGGCGATCGATCAAGCGGCCGCATCGGGCTACCTCGGGGTTCGCATCGACGGTAGGCCCGCCGACCGGTCGGTGTTCAGCGTCGACCTCACCACCGTCAACGAGCGAATCCTTGAGCTCGCCCACGCGCAAAGTGCCGGCATTC
>RGQW01000051.1 GCA_010029945.1 Actinomycetota bacterium
ACCGTCGCCAGTCCCGCCACTCGCCACGCAAGCGAGTCCGACACGTACTCGATCGTTCCCGGCGAGAGGACTTGCCCCGCCAGCGAAGCCAGCGGCACCACCATGAACGCGAGCAGGAAGCCGGCGGGCGCGATCCACGCCCACCGCAACCAAGTCGGTGCCGTCATCGTGTTCGGTGCCGTCATCGTGTTATGCGCTCGAGAACGTGTGCGTGAGGAGCGCTAGCGGCCCATCACGGCACCCCACTGGGACAGAATCTCGTCGATGTTGTCCGCGATGTACTCCGAGGACAACTCCTCGGCGTCGGGCACCTGCGGCGCGAAGCGTTCGAACACCTCGGGCAATGCCGTCCCGTCCCGTGCCGGGAAGACGAACATGTTCAGCGGGATGTCCGCTTGCACGTCCGGGGAGAGCAGCCAGTCGATGACGAGCGCGGCGGCCTCCGGCTGATCGGTCCCAGCGAGGATCCCGGCGTACTCCACTTGCCGGTAGCAGCCATCGGTCATCACCGATGTGGAGGGCACCTCGGGCGGCTCGCCCTCGGCGTAGACGATCTCGGCCGGTGGGCTGGTGGCGTACGAGACGACGATGGGACGGTCGCCACCACCACCGAAGGTGAAGTCGCCGTAGTAAGCGTCGCTCCATGAGCCGGCGACCTTCACCCCGTTCTCCCGCAGCTGTTGCCAGTAGTCGACCCAACCGTCGCCGTATCGGGACACGGTGGATAGCGCGAAAGCGAGGCCTGGGGACGACGTGCCGGGGTCTTGAACCACGAGCAGGTCGCGGTACTGCGGGTCGGTGAGATCGTCGAGGGTGGTCGGGGGAGCGATGCCCTCGGCGGCGAAGTAGGTGTCGTCGATGTTGATGCACACATCGCCGAAATCGATCGGTGTCACTCGACCATCGAAGGACCGTTCGGCGAGCTCGGGGCGCAGCGCGTCGGCCTCGGTCGAGGTGTAGGCCTCGAAGACGTCGGAGTCCAAGGCCCGCGTCACGAGGGTGTTATCCACCCCGAAAATGACGTCGGCGGTGGGCGCTCCGGCGGCCAGGATGGCTCCGGCCACCATCGACCCCGCGTCACCACCGGACACCAACTCCAAGGTGACTCCCGTGGATGCCTCGAAGTCGGCGATGACGTCGTCGCTGAGCGCGAACGAGTCGTGCGTGAGTAGTTGAACGGTTTGACCGGCGAGGTCCGCGGTGCTCGCGGCCTCGGGCTCGGTGGTCTCGGAACTGCACGCGGCGAGCCCGAGAACGGACGCAAGGCTCATAGCGGCGAGAACTGCGGGAATGCGCTTCATGTTTCCTCCCTAGCGCTGGCATTACCCAGATCAGGTTCAGCGGGTCGGCAGACGCGTCTGCCCTCTCAGCCCACCGCCATCGCGTGAGCTCCCCTTGGTGGTATTCAGTTGTCCTGGACGCAACCTATAGGTGCATCGGCTAACGGAAGTCTACTGCGCCGCAGCGACCGTGCATCAATACCGAACTTCGGTCCACGCACCCGAGGCGGCACTCGCCCGGATGGCGTCCGCGACGCACGCTCCGTGGTAGCCGTCGACGAAAGTGGGGTAGCGCGGCGCAGCGGCGGGCCCACCGCGAGCAACATCGTCGTACACGCTCGCGAAGAACGCGGTGAACGCCTCGGCGTACCCCTCGACGTGACCGCCCGGGTAGAACGCCACCGAGCGTGCCTCGTCGGACAGGTGCACGGGATCTTTCAACAGGACCTCACTGGTGCGGCCGCGCCGACCGATCCACAACGTGTCACTGGCTTCCGAACTCCACATCAACGCCCGCTGTGATCCGGCGAGCTCGAATCGCAGATCGTTCTTGCGGCCCGCCGACACCTGGGACACCGAGAACGAGCCGCGGGCGCCTCCCTCGAGGCGCAATAGAACGCTGGCCGCATCGTCGGTGTCGATCGACACGGGTTCGCCCCCGGCTGCGGACGCCCCGCTGAACGTCTCGACCTCCCCGTGCGGTCGGTACCGCACAGGAATGAACGTGTGCAGATCCGCGCAGACCTCGGTGACGCGCCGCCCGGAGATCCACGACATCAGATCCAGCCAGTGTGAGCCGATGTCGGCCACCGAGCGCAGATCGCCTGCCCGCTCGGAGTCCAAGCGCCAATTCCAGTCGGTGTCCTCGAACAACCAATCCTGGTGATACGACCCGGTCAGGAAGCGTGGCTCTCCCAACTCGCCAGAGAGCATCATCGCGTGCGCTTCATGCATCAAGGGGTAGAAGCGAAAGTTGAAGCAGGTCGCATGAACGACCCCGGCAGCCTGCGCGGCATCGACCATGGCGCCGGCGCTCGCAGAGTCGAGCGCCATTGGCTTCTCGCAAATGATGTGCTTACCGGCGCTGGCGACCGCGATCGCCTGGGATGCGTGCACATGATTCGGGCTCGCGATGTGCACAACGTCGATATCGGGTTGCTCGAGTAGCTCCTCGAGACCGGAGTAGACAACCGGAACGCCCCAGGCCGTCGCCTTCGCTTGCGCCCGATCCGGGCTCGAACCCACCAGGCCCACCACCGTTGCTCCGGCTCGTCGCGCGCACTCCACGTGCACCGCACCGATCTGCCCGGTCCCGACGATGGCAACGGTGGGTGATGCGTCCTCGGGTGCGTTCATTGATCGTCCTCATCGGTTGGGCGTGCCGAGTGAATCTAGCGGTTGTGGAGTCCGGTTTTTGCGCATCGCGGGTTTTCGATCGCGTTACTCTCTGGTTCACGAGCACCGGCACCAGCACCGGCACCCGGTGGACGCCGCACGTGAGGAGATGCCATGACTGTGTCCGCTTCACCCTCGGTGGAAGCGCTGCCCCACTGGGAGGAGACCCCGGAGGATCTCCCGGCCGCCATCCGCGAGATCAAGTCGGCCATCCGCGCGTCGATCGAGTCGAGCGGCCGATCGGTGGAGCAGGTCGCGCAGGCCCTCGAGGAGCGCATCGCCGAGCGCGTGCGGGTGATCGAAGCGGCGAAGGCCGCGGGGGAGTCGATCTGGCCGGAGATCGACTTCGACGACATCGCCCGAGGCACCGTCACCGAAGCGCAACGAGACCTGGTCAAGACGCGCGGGTGCCTGGTGGTGCGCGGCCACTTCGACCGTGAGCAGGCGTTGGAGTGGGACCGGTCCATCCTCGACTACGTCGAAGGCAACCACTTCTTCGAGGACTACCGGGGATCGGGGGATGACTTCTTCGCCTCGGTCGGCTCCCGTCCGGAGATCTACCCGATCTACTGGTCGCACGCCCAGATGCAGGCGCGGCAAAGCGACCGGATGGCCGCGGTGCAGTCCTTCATGAACAACCTCTGGACGAGCACGTCGATGGATGTCGAGTGGTTCGACCCCGAGCGCGATTCCTTGTATCCGGATCGGATTCGGCGACGTCCCGAGGGAGCGGACTCTGCCGGCCTGGGAACACACATCGACACGGGAACGTTGGACTTGTGGATGACGAAGGCCTATCAACGCGCCTTCCGTCACGTCTACGACGGTTCCATCGAAGAGTACGACCCGTGGGATGCGACGTTTCGAACCGAAGGACCTCAATACCCCGGGACGACCATGTGCTCGGCATTCCGCACCTTCCAGGGGTGGACGGCGCTGTCGGACATGGACTTCGACCAGGGTGTCCTGCACGCGATACCGATCCCCGAAACGATGGCGTACCTACTGCTGCGGCCGATGTTGGACGACACCGACGATGACGACATGTGCGGCGTCATGGTCAACAAGGTGTTCCCGATCAACGAGAAGTGGCACGAGTTACCGATGCAAGCCTTGAGTGGGATCCCGAGTGTGCGCGCGGGTGATTCGGTGTGGTGGCACTGCGATCTCGTGCATGGGGTGGCGCCGGTGTTCGATCAACAAGGCTGGGGCAACGTGATGTACATCCCGGCCGCCCCGTGGTGCCCGCGCAACCGTGAGTACGCGCCGATCGCGTTCGAGGCGTTCGCCACCGGGTCAAGCCCGAGCGACTTCCCGGCCGAGCACTACGAGCGCCAGTGGCCGGATCGCTTCTCGGTCGAAGAGTTAAATGACCGAGGCCGCCGCGGATTCGGCATCGCGGACTAGACGGCACGGGAGCAGGACATGGCGGAAGTCTTCGACGGGATTGACGAACGGCTGGCCGAGTGGATCGCGGCGCAACCGTTGTTCTTCGTTGCCACGGCGCCCATGTCGGCAGATGGGCACGTCAACTGCTCACCTAAGGGACTACCGGGCACGTTCGCGGTGCTCGGCGAAAACGAGGTCGCCTACCTCGACCTCACCGGCAGCGGAGCGGAAACGATCGCCCACGTGAAAGAGAACGGCCGCATCGTGATCATGTTCTGTGCGTTCACCAAGCGTCCCCGGATCGTCCGGCTGCACGGCACCGCCCGAGTGGTCGAGGCGGGGAGTGCGGAATTCTCCGAACTGGCCGATCGGTTCGCCGATTACCTCGGCGCCCGCTCGATCGTGCGCATCGCCGTGGACCGGGTGTCCGACTCCTGCGGTTACGGCGTCCCAGCAATGGAGTTCGTTCGTGAGCGCGAGAACCTGCCCCTAGATCACGCGAAGCGTGGAGCCGACGGACTCGAGGCCTACCGGCAGGACAACAACACCGTCAGCCTCGACGGCCTGCCCGCGCTGCCCTAGAGGTGATCGTTGTCGCCTCTAGGACTCACCGACTCCGGTGAGCCGGGCAAGGATCGACGCTGTGCGGAATCCGACCGCGCCGTGGCCTGATTTGCAACAATCAACCGATGGGAACAGTGGGCTGGCGTGATCGACTGGGTGGCCCATGGGCGTTCTCCTGGCGCGCCTCACTCGTCGGCTCTGCACTGATTTCGCTGCTGATCATCGTGCGCGGCAGCGCGCTCAGCGGAAGTGACCCGAGCCCGTCGGGGGTCATCGCCTGGGTCGGTGTCGCGCTCGTCGCGGTCGCGGCGAAATCGGCATGGCAGTTCGGAGCGGATCGATCGATCCTGCAGCAGCGCCACAACACGCAGCTGTCCTTGACCCGTGTCTTCGTCTTCTACTCCATCTCCGGGCTGATCTTCGGTGCCGGCTTGGTGATCGCGGAGTTGTGGATCAGCCCCGAAGGGTCGACGGCCTCGGCCGGCGACGCCATCGTGCGAGCAGTCGCCCTAGCCGCGGCGACGGTCTGCTGGTACGTCGTCACCACGATCTTGTTCGATGCTCGTGAGCGCTTCTGGCGGCAACGCGAGCAGCTGCTCGAAGAACTAGTGGCATCGCAGATGGCGCAGATCCAAGAAGAGCAAGTGCTGGACGGCTTACGCGATCAAGTTCGCGCGGACCTCGAGCAGCCCCTCGCCGAAGCCAAACTCCTCACCGCGACCGCACTGCTCGAGAACGACGACTCCACCTCCTCGGCGGTCCCAGAGCGCTTGCGCGAGTTGGCGTCCGGGTCGGTCCGATCGCTCAGCCACGAGATGATGGAGGAGCAGCAGCGCCACTACTCCCAAGGACGGCTGCGGGATGTGTGGAAGACCTTCGCGTTGGAGATTCGTTTCGCTATCGGGCCGGTGCTGATCCTGATCGTCATGGCCTACGCGATAGACACGGCGGTGCGCAACCAGTCCCAGGTCGGTATCGCGTCCACGATCGCATTCTCGGTGATTGGCGCGGTGTGCATGTGGTTGGCGAACAAGGCGATGGACCGGGTGCCCACATGGCGGATCCCCATCTACGCGATCACCTTTCTTGTCATGGTGGTGCTGGCGTTGATGCACGTGTCGGGCGTGACGTTCGCGGGAATGGCCGACGGTGAGTTGGCCACGATCGACATGTCCTGGGCAGAAGTCGGCTTCCTGGTGTTGTTGGCATCGACCGGCTTGCTGGGCACGTCCTACGCCGCGGCGGTGTTGTCGAATCGGGAGCAGGTGCTGGACCGGCTTCGCGAGGACGCGGACCTCTCACTCGCGCAAGAAATCGCCAACGCTCAACGCCTGGCATCCACGACCCGCCAACTGGGCTCGGAACTGCACGGCGCCTTACAGACCCGGCTGCTGGTGTGTGCGGGGGCCATCGATAGCGCGCTGGCGAACGAAGACGCCGACGCCCGGCGTGATGCGTTGAACCAGGCGTGGGACGTGCTCAAGACACCGCTGGAATCACAACAGCAGGCCGGCTCCATCCAAGAATGCGTTGATCAGCGCGTCGCCGCATGGACCGGACTGCTAGATGTCCGTTGCGACATGGCCGCCTCGATCGGCGCACTCGGTGGCTCTCTCGCACGATCGGTGGACGTCGTCATCGAAGAAGGCTTAGCGAACGCCTACCGGCACGGTGATGCGACGCGCGTTGATGTGAACATCTGGGCCGACGGCAACGACATCGTGGTGGAGATCATCGATGACGGTCGTGGTCTGGGTGACGTCATCTCCGGGATGGGATCGCAGCGGATGGCAGCTGTTGGTGCGTTGAGCCTGACGGCCCACACGGGGGGCGGGACGGCGTTGACCGTCGCTGTGTCGAGATAGTGGGGTCATGACCAACCCCGTTGTGGTGCGCCGTGCCACGGGAGATGATCTGGCGGCGGCGGCCCGGATCAGTGTCGAGGCATACCTCGGCGCCGGACAGCTCGACGACGGCCCGGACGGCTTCTACGGCACGGTGCTCGCCGACACCGGATCCAGAGAGAGCGACGCGCTACTGCTGGTGGCTGTTCGGCAGGACAAGGTGGTGGGAACGGTGACGATCTGCCCGCCGGCATCACCGTTTCGGGAGATTGGCCGCGATGGAGAAGTCGAGTTCCGCTTCCTGGCTGTCGCGCCCGAGGCGTGGGGGTACGGCGTGGGCAACGCTCTCGTGGCGGCGTGCGAGGAGCACGCGCGCTCGACCGGGTCGAATCGACTCGTGATTTGTGTCCGGGACATCAACGCAGCCGCGATGACGCTCTATGCACGTCACGGCTTCCAGCGCTTGCCCGATCGCGACTGGCATCCGGTTCCCGACGTCGCCCTCTTAGCCTTCGAGAAGAACCTGACCTGACAGGTCAGCTCGCCTGCCGCGGTTACGCCTCGGGCGTGCGAGCCAGGTGACGTTCCCGCACCGCCAGGAACAATGGAAACGTGAACGCGATTGCGGTGACGAACGAGGCGACGACGTACACCCAGTACCAGCGAATCCCCAGGCGACGACCCTCGATGATGATGAAGATCGACGCGGCAGTCGCGACGATCAAGAGATCGATCGACAGGGAACTGACCGCGGGGTTCGCGAACCACGCCGCGAAGAACGTATCCCCACTCGGTTCGACGACGCTGCGAATGTTGAACCACGCGGTCCCGATCAGGCCGATAGCGGCGACAACGAGGTAGAGCCAGAAGACCCCGGGCGGACGCGCGGGCGGTGTCGAGCCGCCATCAGCAGATGCGTTCATGTCACGCGAGTGTAGGTGGTCGTGGACTCCCGTCGCGAGACCCGCAATCCAGAATCACATTCGAGATTTGCCGGCGGCAATCATGGACGAGAATCAGCAGCCACGATCAACCCTGCCGATACTGCGAGACCTTCGTACACTGCCCGCATGGGCGCGCTCTTGGTCTTCGATGGTGACTGCGGTTTCTGCACCGCGTGTGTGGAATTCACTCGGCGATGGATCCGACCCAGAGTCGATATTCAACCGTGGCAATTCCTCGATCTCGCGGACTATGGATTGACCGAAGAGCAGTGCTCGGAAGCGGTGCAATTCGTCGCCACCGATGGCCGCATCCACTCGGGGAGTCGCGCGGTGACCGGCATGCTGCGAACAGCCAATCGCCCGTGGCTGTGGATCGCCGCACTCGCAGACGCCCCGGGAATCGAACCCATTGCCGCGTCCGCGTACCGCCTCGTCGCCCGAAACCGCTACCGACTCCCAGGATCCACACCCGCCTGCGCCGTGTCACCTCGATGAGTACCGCCACCGACGACGCGAGTCGCTTCGGTGGCGTGTCACCCGTGGCGCCCCCGGTTCCGGGGCCGGTCATGTTCGACCAGCAGTGGGAGTCGGTGTTCTTCCTGCATTGGCCGGTCGATCCATCCGATGTCGCGCCCTACATGCCACCGGGAGTGAGACCGGATGAGTTCGACGGTGCGACCTACGTCGCGCTTGTTCCCTTCCGCATGTCGGGGGCCGGCCTAGGGCAACGCCACCCGATGCCGTGGTGGGGGACGTTCGTGGAGTGCAACGTGCGCCTGTACTCGGTCGATGACGAGGGCAATCACGGCGTGGTGTTCCGAAGCCTGGAAGCCTCCCGGCTCGTCACCGCCCTCGCAGCGCGCTGGGGTTACCGGCTCCCCTACACATGGGCGTCGATGAGTGTTCGCCAGCGGGGTGATCACTGGTGGTGGCGATCCGAGCGACGACACCCGCGCGGGGGAGGGTCAATGACCCTTGAGGCCCGCGTCGGTGAGCCCGTGGAGCCGACCGAACTAGAGGTGTTCCTCACCGCGCGGTGGGGGCTGCACTCCCAGGCGGCCGGTCGCACCTGGTGGACGCCCAACCAGCACGCACCGTGGCCCCTACACACAGCCGAGGTGCTGCACCTGGACGAGGACCTCGTCCACCGCGCGGGATTCAAGACGCAAGCGGACGCGATGTTGCGCCCGCTCTTCTCACCCGGCGTTTACACCACCTTCGGTTTCCCGCGCGCCCTGTGATGAGTCGATCCTTGGTGTGTGGCCTAGGGGATCACGTCATCGCGCCCAGCCCCCGTAGTCAGCTGGCCGGTGACCGGATACGAGGGCTGGGCGCGTTGTCGGGGCTACTCGGGGTTATGCAGTAAAGGCGGAGATCAGTGCGTACGCGACACCGACCTGCACGATGATGGCGAGACCGAAGAACACGGGCCACGGGTTCTTCTTGAAGTCACGCGCAAAGGGAGTGTCTTGCTCCTCAGCAGGAATGCTTTCGGACAGCAACTGAAGGCGGCGGATGGTGCCCAGCGATGCGACGAGCAGCCACAGGCCGATAACCACGGCACCGACGATGCCGGCTGTTTGCGCCTTCCCGTCTAGCGACGCGGCCGCCATCAGTCCGAGGGTGAAAAGCAAGATGGTTGCGATCGTCGTCACGCCGATAAAGATGACTTGGTCGCGGATGTAGTGCACGAAGGAACTGGAATTCATGGTGTTCTCCCAATCGAAAGTCAACGGCAGGCCGCCGGTGGTCACCACAGTAGTTTTCTAGGGAATATGCGCGGGGGCCTTTGGGTAAATTAAGTTCGGGCCACGTATCCACCAGAATCACGAAGAATGCGAGAGGGAGTGCCGAAACCATGACGGCACCGTCGTGGGCGCATCACTGAGCACTGATCACTGGGCAGCGGGCACCGAGCAACTCCATCAGTCGGCCAGTCGCACGACCTCTTCCCACTGCTGATTTCCGTCGAGCTTCTCGCAGTACTGCTGCACACCCGACCAGGCACGCTCCCAATCGGCTGATGTTTTGCTCGCGCGGTGAGCCCCCGATGCGCGAAGCGGTGTTTGAATCGCGTACCCGTCGATCGTGATGGGTTCGCCGGTGGCGGCTTCGACGGCCAAATCCCACGCGCGCGCCGATTGCGTCCACGGCCTGTCTGCATCGGTGATGAACTGATTGGTCCGCTGCGCGGCCTCATCTCGGAACTGCTCGAGTTCCATAACGCCCGAGTCGCAGACGACCATCCGCAACTCGACCGCCGATGCAGCGGCTCGCCGCTGACTGGACTCTTGACCCTGCCACTGCCATAACAGGAGAAGAACAATGACGGCCAAACCCGTCACCATGCTCGCCGCGGCAAGGACCACGAGCCACGCTCGATCCTTCATGGGGCTCCTCGCAGGAAGCGGCAACAATGAGAAGCACGGAACCTACCGCCGCCGCACGGGGCCCGCTTGTTGAGCACGTCCAACTCAACGCACGTGACGCAACCAAGTGGTTCGCGCAGACAAAGGCGCCCTGCCCGTCCGGGAAAGTCAGCCGCAGCCGCAACCTGAGCAGCCGCAGCTGCCGTCGTTGGCTAGCTCCAACTCGTCTTTCGCGTCTTCGGTTTGAGTCTCTGGATTCGTCATGCGCAATAGGCTACGGCACCAGTGGCTCGGTCGCGTGAGCACGCGCGCGGAGATGGGCAAGACGAGTCGCTGCCCTACTCAGAGCGCTAGACGGGCCAAACGAGCGCAAACATCACCAAAGCCGACGCCCCTAGGCAGGCCGCGGTGCGAACGGAGTTCCACGTGGTCCAGCGAGGTCGATACACCTCTCGCCAATAGCGGTGGGTCTCAGAGCTGCTGGAGTCCATCCCGTCCAATGCCTGATTCAGCGGCACATTTCGAGAAGCGGTGGATATGAAGCACCCCAGCAGGTAGAGCACGCCAGCGCCGATGATCATGTAGGAGCCAGGGGCAGCACCCCAACCGATCTCATGAACGATCAGGAGGAGTGAGACGGGCGCCATTCCAATGAACAAAGGCATGAATAGGGCGCGAAAGACTTGGCGATTTA
>RGQW01000052.1 GCA_010029945.1 Actinomycetota bacterium
TGTTGCGGCAGCCCTTGATGCGGCTTTGTTCGAGCCTTCCACTTCGATTTCTACTGGCAATGGTCGAATGACCATTGGCCGCCGCACAATAAGGGACACCAAGGCCTACGACCGGCTCACCGTAACCGAGGTGGTTAAGAAGTCCAGCAACATCGGCATGATCTTGGCCGCGGAGAAGATGCCCAAGCGACAACTGGCCCGTTACATGGAGAAGTTCGGGATCACGCAGCGAACCGATCTAGGGCTCCCGGGTGAATCGGCAGGCCTGATGCTGCAACCGGAGAACTGGTCCGGCACGACATTCCCGACAATGGCGTTCGGGCAGGGTTACTCGGTGACGGCTCTGCAGATGACCGATGTTTTTGCCACGATCGCAAACGGGGGTGTTCGAGTGAAGCCGTCGATTATCGACGCGACGATCGACGCGGACGGAACTGTCACGAAGACCCCGGATGCCGAACGTGATCGAGTCGTCCGTCAGGAAACCGCACGACAAGTAATGGCGATGATGGAAGCCGTCACCGCGGAAGGCGGTACCGCTCCGCAAGCGCGAATTCCCGGCTACCGTGTTGCCGGGAAGACCGGTACGGCCCAGTTTGTCGATCCCGATTGCCGCTGCTACGCAGGTGACGTCACGGCCTCGTTCATTGGAGTGGCTCCAGCCGATGCTCCGCGTCTCGCCGTCGGAGTCTTCGTCCATCAACCCAAGCGCGGACGTAGCGGTGGTGAGTTGGCAGGTCCGGTGTTCAAGGAGATCACCACCTATGCTCTCCAGGCAATGCAGATTCCTCCGTCCGGCAAGCGAGCTCCACGGCTCTCGTTGACCACCGGATAGTCCATGCGGCTCGCCGAGGTGCTTCGTGACGCCGGTGGCGCCCCGATCGCGGACGTGCCACCCATACTCGACGAATCGGTAGCGAACCTCGACATCGTGGGTATCGCGCTCTCGTCCGACGGGGTGGAACCGGGCTTTGCGTTCGCGGCGCTGCCCGGCCACCATCGTCACGGGGCCGAATTCATCGACGAAGCATGCCGTCGAGGAGCGGTCGCGGTGATCACCGATGGCCAGGGTCAATCAATCATTGCTCGCAGCGCCCACAGTGATGTCCCGATCATCGTCCACGATCGACCGCGGCCTCTGGTCGCGCACATTGCAGCCGTCCTCGCTGGCTTTCCCACGCGGTCGCTGACGATGGTCGGGGTAACCGGCACAAACGGCAAGACCAGCGTCGGCGCCCTGCTCGCGGCAGCCCTGGACGCCGGAGATATCAGTTGTGGCGTCATCGGAACCTTGGGCTCGACGTTGAACGGCGATCAACTCGCATCAGGCCCACGCACGACACCCGAAGCACCCGACATCCAGGCGATGGCCAGGTCGATGGTTGACCGCGGAGCGGAGGCCATCGTCATGGAAGTCTCGAGTATTGCGCTGAGCGAGCATCGAGTCGATGGCGTCGTCTTTGACGTGGCCGTTTTCACGGGCCTCAGCCACGATCATCTGGACTATCACGCGACTATGGAGGCCTACTTCGCCGCCAAGGCGGAGCTCTTCACAAAGGAGCGTTCTCGGCGGGGAGTTGTGCTGATCGATGACGAGTGGGGAGAGCGCCTCGCGCGGGAGTCGGCTATTCCCCTCGAGACGGTCAGTACCACCGGTAAAGCGGCCAACTGGAATATGACCGCTGTCGATGACGGGTGGGTGTTGACCGATGGAGTCGACTCCTGCGACGTGCGCACTCCGGTGGGTGCCGACTTTGTTGTCGCGAATGCCGCCGTGGCTATCGTCGCGGCACTTCGCGTAGGCGTTCCGCTCGACGTTGCTGCGGACGCAACCGAGACAGCTCGAATCCCAGGCCGGATGGAACTCGTCGGACGCGAGAACGGCATCGACTACATCGTCGACTACGCACACACGCCGGATGCGATCGAGCAGGTCGTATCCGCGGCCGCTCGTGAGCGAGCCGCTCGTGGACGAGGACGAGTGGTCGTTGTCATCGGTGCCGGGGGAGACCGCGATCCGCAAAAGCGACCGGATATGGGCACGGCGGCCAGTCGAGCGGATGTCGTCATCGTGACCGATGACAATCCGCGATCGGAGAACCCCGCGGACATTCGACGTCAGATTCTTGAAGGAGTGCAGGGCGGTTGTGAGATTCACGAGTGCGATTCGCGGCGAGACGCCATCGGGCTCGCCGTGGCGACGGCGAGACCAGGTGATGTCGTTCTGGTGCTGGGGAAGGGGCATGAAGCGACACAGGAGTGGTCGGATGGCGTGATTGCGTTCGATGATCGACAGGTGCTGGCATCCTTCATCCACGATCGTCGAGGCGGGGAGTCAGGGAGGGGTGTCGGGTGAAGCCGCTGCCTGTCGATGTCCTCGCAACTGCGATGAACGCGTCGGTCAATGCCGCTCTCGATGCCACTCTCGATGCGACGGAAATTCAGGCAACCGGAGTTGCGATCGATTCTCGGGACATCACACCGGGTGATGTGTTCTGCGCTTTGGAGGGGGAGCGGGTCGACGGGCACGATTTCGCGGCAGAGGCGATCGCCGCCGGCGCCGTGGCGATCATTTCGAATCGAGATATTGCCGGTGTCCCCTGTTTAGTCACCGACAACTCGTTGGAGGCACTGGGGCGGCTCGCTCATTGGTACCGCACGCACGAGCTCTCCGCGACGGTGATCGCCGTCACGGGTTCCTCCGGGAAGACCACAACCAAGGATCTGATTGCCGACGTTCTGCCCGGCGCTGTGGTTGCGGCCCGCGGCTCCTTCAATACCGAAGTTGGCGTTCCGCTGACCATCCTCGAGGCAGACCCATCGACGGACTATCTGGTGCTGGAGATGGGGATGCGGGGGATCGGGCACATCAGGTACCTCGCCGAGATGGCAGAGCCAAACATCGGAGTCGTTCTCAACGTGGGGCTCGCGCATGTGGGAATGATGAATGGACCCGAGGAGATCGCGCGCGCGAAATCGGAATTGGTGAGAGCCCTATCCGCGGAGGATGTCGCCGTGCTGAATGGTGACGACTTCGCGGTCAGCGCCATGGCCGAACAATCGGATGCTCCCGTGGTGTGGTTCGGCGAGAGCGAATCCGCTGGGGTCCGCGCCTCAGGTGTCCAACTCGACAACCAGGGGCGGGCCTCGTTCGACCTGGCGGTGCCCGGGGAAGACAGTGTTGCCGTGCACTTGTCGCTGCACGGCGAACACTTCGTCTCGGCCGCTCTGGCAGCAGCGGCGGTTGGTGTCTCGTGCGGCATGTCGGGTGAGGACATTGCACGAGAATTGAGTAGTGCCCAGGCCCGAAGTCGCTGGCGCATGGATGTCCAAACGTCGAACCAGGGCATCACCGTGATCAACGATGCCTACAACGCCAACCCTGATTCCGTCCGCGCTGCGCTCAAGACGCTGCGCGCGATGCAGGGGTCCGGCAGAACGTGGGCCGTTCTCGGCGAAATGTTGGAATTGGGCGAGAGGTCTACCGACGAGCACGATGCGATCGGGCGACTGGTCGTGCGCCTGGACATCTCCCGCCTGGTGTGTGTGGGGCCGGGCACCAAGGTGATGCACCTGGCAGCGAGCAACGAAGGGTCGTGGGGAGACGAATCCGTCTGGGTGGAGGATCCGCAGGCGGCGATCGATTTATTGGACGAGCAACTCCAGTCCGGGGATGTCGTCCTCGTCAAGGCCTCGCGCGCGGTAGGAATGGAGCGGGTGCCCGAGCATCTTCTCAATAGCGGACCAACGACGCAGGGGAGTGACCGATGAGACTTGTGGTCATCGCCCTCGCGATCGCATCGGTGGTGTCGTTGGTGGGAACGCCGATTTTGATCAAGCTCCTGTCCCGACGGGGTCACGCCCAGGCGATTCGCGTCAGCACCGAAAACGAGGCCTACCCCGATCATGAATCGAAGGTGGGCACGCCGTCCATGGGCGGCGTCGCCATTCTTCTCGCGGTACTCGCGGGCTATTTCGGCACGCACCTGCTGACGTGGCGGCCGGTCAGTACGTCCGGTTTGCTGGTGCTCTTCTTGATGGTGGGATTGGGTCTGGTCGGCCTGGCCGACGACTACTTGAAGATCTTCAAACAGCGCAGCACGGGCCTGCGGGCGAGAACCAAGTTGATCGGACAGGCCCTGGTTGCGTTCACATTCGCCTACCTGTCGGTCCAGTTCCCCGATGCCGATGGTGAGACCGCGGCTTCCATGGCGGTTTCCTTCGTCCGCGACACTCCGCTGGTTCTCCCCCTGGGGTTGTTCCTGGTGTGGGTGTGGTTCCTGATCACCGCGACCACCAATGGCGTGAATCTGACAGACGGACTCGACGGATTGGCCGTCGGAGCATCGGTGATGAGCTTTCTGGCGTATGTCCTGCTCGCGATTTGGCAGTACGGACAGAACTGCTCGTTTGTCGATTCTGAATTCTGCTACGCCACACAGAATCCCTTGGACCTTGGAATCGTTGCGGCGTCCGCCGCGGGAGCGTGCTTCGGATTCCTGTGGTGGAACACGGCGCCGGCGCGGATCTTCATGGGCGATACCGGTTCTCTCGCCCTCGGTGGTGGCATCGCCGGGCTGGCCATTCTCAGTCGTACCGAGTTACTGCTGCCCTTTATCGCCGGTCTCTTTTTGATCACCACGGTGTCGGTCATCTTGCAGGTGGGCTCCTTCCGCCTCACCGGGCGCCGGATATTTCGCATGGCTCCGTTGCACCACCACTTCGAGATGATCGGCTGGCCCGAGATTCAAATCGTCGTGAGGTTGTGGATTGTTCAAGGACTGTGCATCGGAGCAGGATTAACGCTGTTTTATGCCGAGTGGGTACGTGCGTGACCGAGCACCGGGTGAGTGCACTGCAGCGAGATTCGCAATGGTCCGAGGTGTCCGTCTGCGTTGTCGGGCTGGGAGTCGCCGGCTACTCGTGTGCTGATGCATTGATGCAACTTGGTGCATCGGTCACCATCGTGGACGAGTCACCGGGGGACATTCATCAGGAACGAGCAGAAGTACTCGGATCGCTGGGTGCGGTCATTCGGTTCGGTGAGGCTGCCGAGTTGCCACTCGACAGCGATCTGGTGGTCGTGTCACCGGGGATTCGACCGTCCGCGCCGGTGTTGGCCCCGGCGCTGGCCCGCACGATTCCGATCTGGGGCGAACTCGAACTGGCGTGGCGGCTTCGGCGCGGTCCATCCGACGCCCCGTGGCTGTGCGTGACAGGAACGAACGGAAAGACGACGGTGACGTTGATGCTGGAGTCGATGCTCACGGCATCGGGAGCTCGGGCGGTATCCGCCGGGAATATTGGTGTTCCTCTCGTTGACGTGATCATGCACGACGATGTCGAGGTCATTGCCGTGGAAGTGGGCGCGCCACAACTTCCGTTCGTGACATCGATGAGCCCTTACTCGGCCGCATGCCTGAATATCGCCGATGATCACATTGACCATTTCGGTTCCTTCGAGCAGTACGTGAGCACCAAGGAACGCATCTACCGACACACACGCAACTCCGCGATCTATTCGGTCGACGATGACGTCACGCGGGGAATGGTCGAACGCGCGGACGTGATCGAGGGTTGTCGGGCTATCGGTTTCACGCGGGGAGTTCCCGACGTCGGAATGGTCGGAGTCGTGGACAACTTGCTGGTGGACCGGGCCTACCTCGAGCAGCGTCGAGATGCAGCCCTCGAACTGGCGAGCATTAACGATGTTCGGCCCCAGGCTCCTCACAACATCGCCAATGCGCTGGCCGCCGCGGCGCTTGCCAGGTCCTACGGGGTGCATCCGAGTGCGGTGCTGGCAGGCCTTCGTGACTTCCAGCCGGCGCCGCACCGAATAGCCGAGGTTGGCGAGTTCTCGGGCGTCAGATACGTGGACGACTCCAAGGCGACCAATACCCATGCGGCGAAGACGTCGCTTCTGGCGTACCCGTCGGTGGTGTGGGTCGCCGGTGGTGTGGCGAAGGGGCAGGAATTCGACGATTTGGTGGTCGAGATCCATGATCGGCTCCGAGGAGTGGTGCTCTTAGGGCGTGACGCGGGGGTAATCCGCGACGCTTTGGCCCGACACGCACCCGATATTCCGGTAATCGTCGTGGAACGCAACGAAACTAGTGTGATGGGTGAGGTTGTTGATGCAGCTGCTGGGCTCGCCCGACCCGGTGACGTCGTTCTCCTCGCCCCCGGGTGCGCCTCGTGGGACATGTTCACCGACTACACCGAACGTGGACGTGCTTTCGCTGATGCTGCGCTGCGGCGGGGCTCGGCGTCATGAGCAGCCAGTCGCCGCAGGTATCCGAGCGATCCCCGAGCCCCGGCGAGGGTGAATCGACCTCGCCGCTGGCACTGCTCGCCCGTCACCCCTTGAGTGCGTATTACCTGCTGATGGGTTCGGCGTTGCTCTTGCTTCTCCTCGGCCTGATCATGGTGATGTCAGCGTCGAGCATCGAAAGCGTCCGCGTCTTCGGATCTCCCTACACCCTTGCTCAACGCCAAGCCTTCTTCGCACTTCTTGGCGTCGTGGCGATGTTCTTTGCGGCGCGCACGTCCGTGCAGTTCTGGCGAGCCTTCGCGTGGCCGTTGCTGCTCGCCGCCTTCGGATTGCTGGTGGCCGTCCTCATCATCGGCGTCGAAGTCGCCGGACAACGCAACTGGATCGAGATCTTCGGCCCGTTCAGGTTCCAGCCGAGTGAAATCGCAAAACTCGCGCTTGTTGTGTGGGGCGCGGAAGTGCTCTCGCGGCGGTCGCGTCGACTCGACACGTGGCGTGGCTTGCTGATCCCCATCGTGCCGGTGGCAGCCGTGATGATGGTGTTGGTTCTCGCCGAGGGTGACTTCGGGAACACCGTGATGCTGGGAGCCATCCTTGCGGGCATCCTTTTCGCCGCCGGCGCGCCCCTACGGGTTTTTGCCGTCTTCGCCGCGGTGGGGGCTGTGGGAGTGTGGATTCTTTCGTTGGCCGCGCCCTATCGCATGGACCGCATCCTGTCGTGGCTCGATCCAGGCTCTGATCGACTGGGGTTCGGTTGGCAGGTCACCCAAGGGCAATATGCGCTCGGCACCGGAGGCTTTTGGGGAGTGGGGCTCGGTGCCAGCCGAGAGAAGTGGGGGACCTTGCCGGAGGCCCACACAGACTTCATCTATCCCGTGATCGGCGAAGAGCTCGGGCTCCTAGGGACGTTGATCGTGTTGGCGTTGTTCTCCCTCCTGGCCTTCGCGGTCTTTCGTCTGAGCCGGAACACCGATGATCCCTTCGTTCGCTACGCCGCCGCCGGAGTCGGGGCGTGGATCGTGGTGCAGGCCGTGGTGAACATCGGCGGAGTCCTCGGGCTTCTTCCTGTGGCTGGGGTGACTCTCCCGCTGGTCTCTTACGGAGGGTCATCGCTGATTCCGACTCTGACAGCCATCGGCATGCTCATGGCCTTTGCTCGTCAAGAACCCGGTGCCCGCCGTGCGTTGCGACGGCGCAGCACGGCCCAGGCCCTGCGGCGCCGATAGCGGTCCGTCGCCATGCACGTGGTCTTCGCGGCCGGTGGCACAGCCGGTCACCTCGAACCCGCCCTCACAACGGCGGACGCTCTCGTGCAACGTGATCCCACAACGACTATCTCCTTTATCGGCGGCAACCGGGGTCTCGAAGGCGAACTCGTGGCCGCGCGCGGATACCCGTTGGTGGCAACCACCGCGCAGCCGTTTCCTCGACGCCTCTCTGCGAGCGCGGTCGCCTTCCCGTTCTTGACCATCGAGGGTGTGTGGCAGGCCGCGGCCCATCTGCGGGCAGTGTCGGCGGACGTGGTGGTGGGCTTCGGGGGTTACGCAGCTGTGCCCGGCTACGCAGCTGCGTGGCTGACGCGCACTCCCTTGGTCATTCACGAAGCAAACTCTCGAGCTGGATTCGCCAATGTGCTCGGAGCGAAGTGGACGAAGAACGTCGCGAGCGTCCACTCCGGGGTGCTCGCCCACGCCCGACCTATGGGGCTTCCTCTTCGTCCATCGGTCGCACAACTCGACGTCGCAGAACAACGCAGCGTGGCGCGAGGGATGTGGGACCTCCCCGACCAGGGACCGGTTGTCTTGATTTTCGGCGGAAGCCAAGGAGCCCGACACCTGAACGATGTCGTCGCCGGCAGCATCCACGCGCTGACGGACGCCGGAGTGAGCGTTCTGCACGCCGTGGGAAGGAACAACGTGCTCCCGGACCCGCATCTGAACTATCGACCCGTCGCATACATCGATCGGATGGATATGGCGTATGCCGCCGCCGATCTTGTTGTGTGTCGGTCCGGAGCGATGACCTGCGCGGAATTGACGGCGATCGGTGTGCCGGCCATCTACGTGCCCCTGCCTATCGGCAACGGCGAGCAAGCGGGAAATTCGCGGCCGATTGTGGACGCGGGTGGGGGATTGCAGGTGGCGGATGAGGCTGTGACATCGGAGTGGCTCACGACGACAGTGCTCTCCTTGGTGGAGGATGAAGGTCGGCTCCGGACGATGGCGTCGGCTGCCCGCTCTCTCGGTGACCGGGACGCTGGCGAGGCGATGGTGCGGTGGATAGGCGATGTCGTCGAGCAGCGGCGGAAGGGTCGGTGATGAGCGGGGCGGATCTGGCCGACCTCGGTCGCGTGCACATCGTCGGAATCGGTGGAGCCGGAATGTCGGGAATCGCGAGCATCCTTGCTGCCCGCGGGGTGCACGTCACGGGCAGCGACGCCAAGGAATCGCGGCGAGTGCAGTCTCTGCGGGCTCTGGGAATCGAGGTGTCGGTGGGGCACCAGAAGTCGATAACCGCAGACACCCTCGTCTACTCGACGGCTATTCCTGAGTCGAATTCCGAGCGTCGGTTCGCACGAGAGCATTCGATCCCCGAGATGTCTCGCGCCACAGCCCTGGCGTCGGTTATGAGTGGTCGACGTGGGGTCGCGGTGTCGGGAACACATGGCAAGACGACGACTACGTCGATGTTGACCGTCACCCTGCAAGCGTGTGGTGCTGATCCATCGTTCGTGATCGGCAGCGAGTTGAACGAATCAGGGTCGAATGCGCACCTGGGGACGGGGGAGCTCTTCGTCGTGGAGGCCGACGAAAGCGATGGTTCGTTCCTCGCCCTGCCGGCGGTTGCGGGGATCGTCACGAACGTCGAACCCGACCACTTGAATCATTGGGAGACCTTCGACGCCCTCGAAAACGCCTTCGACGATTTTGGACGGCAAATCGCGGCTACGGGTGGGTTCGTTGTTATCTGCGCCGACGACCCGGGGGCCCGCGCGATGGGCGAACGGCTTGCCGCCGAGGGCATCGATGTTCGAAGTTACGGCGAGAGTGACGATGCCACGGTTCGCATGATCGACCCGATCCAAGACGTCAACGGCTGGTCTTTCACCGTCGCGAAAGACGGGGTGCGACTCGGTCGGATTGCCCTCCAGGTCCCCGGTCGACACAACGCTCTCAACGCCCTGGCCGCCTACGTTGCGGCGACGGGGCTCGGATTCGCCGATGTAGATGTTCGGCGAGGGCTCGAATCATTTTCTGGAACTCGTCGACGTTTTGACTTCAAAGGTGAGGTGGCGGGGGTTCGTGTCTATGACGACTACGCCCACCATCCGACGGAAATTGACGCGACCTTGCGAGCGGCCCGCGAAGTGGTCGGCGCCGGCCGGGTGATCGTGGCGTTCCAAGCCCATCACTACTACCGAACGGCAATGTTCGTGCAGGAATTCGGGCAAGCCCTCGGCTTGGCGGACGTGGCGGTAGTCCTTGAAGTATTCGCTCCCGGTGAGGAGCCGATTCCAGGAGCCAGCGGACAAACCCTCGCCGCGAATGTTCCCTTGCCCGAGGGCGACGCGATCTTCGAACCGTCCTGGACCGCTGTCGCCGGGATCCTCGCCGATCGCGCACGTACCGGTGACGTCGTGATGACCCTCGGCGCCGGAGATATCGGCATGCTGGGTACCGAAGTCCTCGATCGCCTTCGGAGTCGGCTATGACGGTGATCGATAACCCGAGCCTGGGCGGGGACAGTGTGCCTGCCTCGACGTCGAGACCAGATGCAGAAACCGGCAATGAGCGCGCGACTGGGCCGGAGAAGAAAGTTCGGCGGCGACGGTTCCGGCTCACACGCAGGCGCCGTCGGCGTCGCGCGGTCGCCGATCGCTGGGTAGCCCGGGCTCAGCGGCGACGGTGGTGGCGACTTACCGCAGTCGTGCTGGTCGTGGCGCTTATCGGCGGTGCCGTGTGGGCCGCCTGGTTCTCGTCGCTGCTTGC
>RGQW01000053.1 GCA_010029945.1 Actinomycetota bacterium
GCCAGCCAGGGATCGGCGATCGCCATCTCGGCGGGGGAGGGCGATGCCGCGATCTCGACACCCGGACTCGCTATCGCGGTACTGGCCCCGGCTAGCGCCTGAGCGAGTCCCGCCCAGCGGTTTTGGGCAAGTCGTGGCAGAATCTGACCGTCGCCGATGGTCCGGAGCCCTGGTTCCCGTCGAGACGCTCCCGTCGGCGTGGCATTCAACGTAGATCGCGCTGTCGTGAGCACCGAAAAAGCAACATCGACAAACGGAGAAAGAATGTCCCTGACCAAAGCTGACGGCACCCCCGACTACAAGGTTGCCGATCTATCCCTCGCGGAGTTCGGACGCGACGAGATTCGCCTGGCCGAGCATGAAATGCCCGGTCTGATCGCGATGCGCGAGGAATACGGCGATTCCAAGCCGCTCTCCGGAGCACGCATCACCGGATCGCTCCACATGACCATCCAGACAGCGGTTCTGATCGAGACGCTGACTGCACTCGGCGCCGACGTTCGCTGGGCGTCCTGCAACATCTTCTCTACCCAGGACCATGCCGCGGCCGCGGTTGTCGTGGGCCCGAACGGTTCGCCAGAGGACCCGCAGGGGATCCCCGTGTACGCCTGGAAGGGCGAGACGCTCGAGGAGTACTGGTGGTGCACCGAGCAGGTGCTCGACTGGCCCGAGGGTGGTCCGAACATGATCCTCGATGACGGAGGAGATGCCACGCTGCTCGTGCACAAGGGTGCGGAATTCGAGAAGGCCGGTGTCGTTCCTTCGAGTGACGAGAGTGACTCCGAGGAGTACCGGGTCATCCTGCACACACTGCGGGAATCGCTCGCGAACTCGCCCGACCGCTTCACAAAGATCGCTGCCGGGATCACGGGAGTGACGGAGGAAACCACCACGGGTGTCTTGCGTTTGTATGACATGCAGCGTGACGGCTCGCTTCTGTTCCCGGCCATCAACGTCAACGACTCAGTCACCAAGAGCAAGTTCGACAACAAGTACGGCTGCCGCCACTCGTTGGTCGATGGCATCAACCGAGCAACCGACACGCTCATCGGCGGCAAGGTCGCCGTGGTGTTCGGCTACGGCGATGTCGGTAAAGGTTCTGCGGACTCCTTGCGGGGCCAGGGTGCTCGCGTGATCGTCACCGAGGTTGACCCCATCTGTGCTCTGCAGGCCGCCATGGACGGCTACCAGGTGGCAAGACTCGAAGACGTGATCGGTGAGGCGGACATCTTCATCACGGCCACGGGCTGCTTCGACGTCATCACCGCCGATGACATGCAGAAGATGAAGCACCAGGCGATCGTCGGCAACATCGGACACTTCGATAACGAGATCGACATGGCGGGCCTCGCTGCTCTGCCGGGCGTCACCCGCAAGACCATCAAGCCACAGGTTGACGAGTGGACCTTCGCCGATGGCCGCAGCATCATCGTGCTGTCCGAGGGTCGTTTGCTGAACCTCGGGAACGCCACCGGACACCCGTCGTTCGTGATGAGTAATTCGTTCACGAACCAGGTGCTCGCCCAGATCGAACTGTTCACCAAGCGTGACGAGTACCCGATCGGCGTGTACACACTGCCCAAGCACCTCGACGAGAAGGTGGCGCGTCTGCACCTCGATGCGCTCGGCGTGCGCCTGACGGAGTTGAACAAGCAGCAGGCGGAGTATCTCGGTGTGGACGTTGCCGGGCCCTACAAGCCGGACCACTACCGCTACTAGGTCACCTTCGACCGCACAACCTCCCACGTCGGGGCCGCACCGTGGTGCGGCCCCGACGTTTTTGTAGGCAGGTCGGTTATCCGACCGGGGCCGGCTACGGCAGGTCGTGGGGGTTACAGGCATGCTCGGGATCGGATCCGATGCGGGGATGCGTGGGCCGCTGAGACGCAGCCCCGAACGTGCGCAGGCATCGACCTGCCAGGTACCCGCGCACAGAAGTTCGGCTTTCTCTTGATCGAAGGCCACCACCGCTATCTCGCTCGGTGCCGACTCCTCGGTACGCACGAAGCACCCCACGCGATCGTCCTGTGTGCGGGCGGAGCCCATGAGCACGTCACCAGGAGATAGTGGCGAGCCATCTCCCCGTGGGCCACCAAGGTGGGAGAAGGAGTCGGTTGCCGCGGATTTCAGAATGGTGCGGGGTTGCCAGTCGGACAGTGCCACGTACGCCGGTCCGGGTCCTCGGTGATGAATGGTCACCGTTGTTGCGGGCGAGACATCGACCGCCACGGCGTGTGGCGCCCGATGACCATCCACGGTGAGATCTGCCGGGCCCACCAGCGCCAGTGTTTGCCTCTGGTGGATGGTGAGTGTCACGTCAGAACCGAGGATTTCCAGCGTTGGATGAGGGCCGTCAAGGGTGCCGTGGACCAGTGCGTGAGCGAGCCGGTGTCGTCCTCGATGCCATGCGCCCGATCGCGGGACGCCGACGTCGGTCAATCCCTGTCGACCTGCATCTTGAACGGTGGCGAGGCCGACCGTGTCGATGGTGGCGATGGGCTCATCCGCGCGTGAGGGGTTCACGGCGTGGGCCCCTGGTTGATCGCAGCAAAGCGCACGGTGGCACCGGGCACGAGCAAGGTCGGTCGGCTGTCATTGTGCGGATCGAAAAGCGTGCGCCGGCTGGTGCCGATGAGGTGCCAGCCACCGGGGGAGGACGTCGGGTAGACGGCGCTCATTCCGGCCGCGAGAGCCACACTGCCCGCGGGAACCATCGCCCGAGGCGTTGTCCGTCGTGGCAGGGAGGACCAGGGCAGGAGGGGAGCCTCGATCGGTTCGAGGTAGCCGAAACCCGGAGCGAAGCCCATCAGCGCTACGCGCCACCGCTGCGAGGTGTGTGCCTGGACCAATTCGGTGTCGGAGAGACCAAAGAAGGTCGCGGTAGGCACGAGATCGGGTCCGTCGTAAACCACGTCGATCGTGATGGTTGCATCCGTTGCGGGCGCCTGGGAGGTCTCCGGTGCGTGCGATGCTTTTGGTGATCGGTCGACGGAGGCGAGAACGCGTCGAACGTCAGCTTCCAGGTTGATGTCCGGACTGAGCACTTCGACCATCAGCGTCGAGATCCCTCGACGCACGACGGCCTCGGGCAAAGCTCGCATGACAGTGGTCGCGACCAACTCGCGATCAATGGGTGAGGCAACGTCAATGACGACAGCGCGGTCTCCGAACCACGATGTCTTATGCGTGGTCACGATGTCACCGGCATCTCGTGACCGACCTACGCGTCACCATCAGCGATGGGCGCAATGCTGACCCCGTGCGCGATGAGTTCCGCGCGAACAGCTTCAGCCATCGCCGCGGCTTCGGGGGAGTCTGAGTGCACACACAGGGTTCGGGCTGCCAGGTCGATGACGGTGCCATCGATCGTGTCGACCTGTTGGTTGAGTGCGATGCTGAGAGCCTGTGACACCGCCACCGGTAGGTCCTCGTGCACGGCTCCCGCCAGGGAACGGGGCACCAGCGTTCCGTCGGCGTTGTAGGCCCGATCGACGAAGGCCTCGGCGACAAAGCGAATAGTGGACGCCTCGGCGACGTCCTGCAGGCGCGACCCCGCCGCCCCTGTGACGTACAGATCGGCTCCGATTTCGGTGGAAACTTTCGTGACTGCAGCGATGAAAGGTTCGGCGATGGCATCGTCGGTGGCGGCATCGTGGTAGAGCGCTCCGTGGGCTTTGACGTGAGTAAGTGAGGTTCCTGCAGCCGAGCAGGCTGTCGCCACCGCACGGATCTGGTGTCGAAGAACCTCGGTCAGTTGGGTGGCGTCGTACTCGCCCTTCATCGACACGCGACCGAAATTGGCTCGGTCCGGGTACGAGGGGTGTGCCCCGACGGCGACGTCTCGACGAGCGCATTGCTCGACGGTTGCGCGCAAGATCTCATCTCCGCCCGCGTGACCTCCCGCGGCGACGTTCGCCGATGTGACGACATCCAGGAGGGTTGCGTCGTCGCCGCATTCCTCGCCGACGTCTGCGTTCAGGTCGATGATCGGCACGCACGCGAGCCTAGGTGACGGTTTTAGGTGGGCAACAGTTCGTCTATCAGCGCTTGGACTCGGGTCTTGATCTCGTCTCGGATTGGTCGAACCGAGTCCACTCCTTTGCCGGCCGGATCGTCGAGTTCCCAGTCCTCGTAGCGCTTGCCCGGAAAGACCGGGCAGGTATCCCCGCATCCCATGGTGATGACTACGTCGGAGGCCTGAACCGCGTCGGTGGTGAGCACCTTCGGGGTCTGAGCGCTGATGTCGATGCCTTCTTCGGCCATTGCTTCCACGGCGGCCGGATTCACGCGTTCCCCGGGGGCCGAACCAGCGGAGCGAACCTCGATGTCACCACCCGACAGGTGTGCCAGGTAGGCCGCTGCCATCTGCGACCGGCCGGCGTTGTGGACGCAGACGAAGAGGACGGAGGGCTTATCGGTCATGTCAGCTTCTTTCGTGAACGGGTTGAGGTAGATCGAGAGGTTCAGGCTTGGTGCGGGGGTAGAGAAGATCGGTGAGGAGCGATCCGATCGCGGCACCGATGAGTTGGAAGGCGATGAACGGGAGAACATCGCTGGGCGCGATGCCGGTGAACGTATCGGTCATCGATCGACCGATCGTCACGGCAGGGTTAGCGAATGACGTCGACGATGTGAAGAAGTAGGCGGCACCGATCCATGCGGGAACGAGCAGGGGGCCGAGGTGCCCTCGACCGGTGCGGGTCAAGATCCCGATGATGGCGATCAGGCCGGCGGTTGCGACAACCTCTCCCAGCCAGATGGGAAAGCCGCTGCGTGCGTTGGTGGAAGGGTCGAAAGCGGGTAGGTCGAACATGACGTTGGCGAGAGCGACCCCGCACAACCCTCCGAGTATCTGGACAACGATGTAGCTGAGGCCTTCGAGGACTCGGACTTCACGTTTGACCAGCGTCACGGTGGTGACGGCTGGGTTGAAGTGGGCGCCGGAGATCGGCCCGAGCATCCAAATGAGGACGCCCAGAGCGAGAACGGTGCTCATCATGTTGAGGATCAAGATGACGGCCGCGTCGCCGGTGAGGGCGGATCCCATGATTCCGCTGCCCACCACGGCGGCGACGAGCATGGCGGTTCCGAGGTACTCGGCAAAGAGGCGACGCACCATGCCGTGACCTTGTCATCCATATAGATGTATGTCAATATAAAGGCGTGCCTGTCGCCACCAGTTCGCCGCAAACTCGACGCGAGGCTTGCTCGACTGTCCCGGCAACTGGTCGGGTGACCAACGGCCCGGCATGTTGTCCGGGCGGACTTGGAGCTCCGATCTCGCGGTCAACGGCGGAAGAACTCGCCGGGCTACTGAAAGCCGTGGCCGACCCCGCTCGCCTGCAGATACTCGCGCACTTGCGATCGAAGCCGAATTGCGAAGCGTGCGTGTGCGATGTCACCGACGCTCTCGGGCTGTCACAGCCGACGGTCAGTCACCACTTGAAGGTCCTCGTCGGGGCCGGACTCGTCAGCACCGAGAAGCGCGGGTACTGGACGTGGTACCGAGTTCTGCCGAGCCGACTAACAGAACTGTCGATGGTGCTCGCGTAACGTTCGCCGATCTCACGTTGGACGCAGCGTCGGCAATGTCGGGGGCAACCCGCACAATGGGTTCGTGATGCCTCCGGTGAACGACGGATCGAACGACGGATCGAACGAGCAATCTGTCCAGGCTCTCCCCGACGATCCAGGTTCGTATCCCGGGTGCCCGGCGACGGTCGCGGAGGCCACGGCGCGCGGTGAAGTTCTTCGCACCCCGCAGTGGGGGATCGGTTCGGCGGTCATGTCTATCGTCGCTGCGATTGTTCTCGGGTTGGCGGCTGCGATTCCGTTGTTGCTTCTGGATGCACCGCTGCCCGTTACCGCCTTGGTGGGGACGGTGGTGCCCTGGATCGGCCTTGCCGGCTGGCCGCTGATCGTCACTCGACTTCGGGGCAATGGACCGCGCATTGATCTCGGCATTCGATTGACGTGGAGCGATGTCGGCTGGGGAGTCATTGCTGGAGTTGTGGGATTGATCTTGGCCGGCATTGTCGCTGTCATCACCCAGGCCATCGCTGGGGACTTCTCCTCTGCCGCCGGTGAGATTGCTGTCGAGTTGCGAGAAGCGGGGCCTTTTTGGGCCTTGCTGGTATTTGCCATCATGGTGATGGTGGGGGCGCCGATCGTTGAGGAGCTCGCCTTCCGCGGGATGCTGTACAACTCCTTGCGCAAACGCGGCGTCGGAGCGGTGTGGACGATCGCTATTACGACCGTCGCATTCTCCGCTTTTCACTTTGAGCCCGTCCGATTCTTCCTCCTGTTGCCCATTGGAGTCGTCTACGGATGGGTGCGGTGGAAGACGGGGTCTTTAGGGGCTTCCATGGTCGCTCACGGGGTGAATAACACCCCGGCTGCCCTTGTTGTTCTCCTCGGGGTTCCCGAGATGACACCATAGGTCTATGACGGAGAATTCCGGTACCTCGAGCGCCCCCCGGGCACGGGGTCGCGTTCTTGTCGTCGATGACGATGCTGCCCTCGCTGAGATGCTGGGAATCGTCCTTCGCGGCGAGGGGTTCGACCCTGTTTTCTGCGCCGACGGAAATGCAGCTGTTGACGCCTTCCGAGCGTCGAAGCCCGATGTCGTTCTGCTCGACCTCATGTTGCCGGGGCGAGACGGAATAGACGTCTGCCGGTCGATCCGCGCCGAGTCGGGTACACCTATCGTCATGCTGACGGCAAAGTCGGACACGATCGACGTCGTGGTGGGGCTGGAGTCCGGGGCCGACGATTACATCGTGAAACCCTTCAAGCCGAAAGAGCTTGTCGCCCGCATTCGTGCTCGTATTCGACGCACAGATGACGTCGGATCTCAAGTTCTCACGATTAGTGACCTGTCGATCGATATTGGTGGTCACACGGTGCGACGGGGTAGTGACGTCTTGTCTCTGACACCACTGGAGTTCGATCTTCTTGCCTGTCTCGCGAAGCGACCAGGCCAAGTCTTTACTCGAGAGGCCCTACTCCAGGAAGTGTGGGGCTACCGCCACGCGGCCGACACACGATTGGTCAACGTGCACGTCCAGCGCCTACGGGCAAAGATCGAGCGCGACCCCGAAGCCCCCGAGATCGTGCTCACTGTGCGGGGAGTCGGATACAAGGCCGGTCCCTCCTGACTTGATCATGGGACGGGTCCTCCTTTTCTTCCCCCGAGCCGTCCGGCGTCTGTGGCGCCGGTCGCTGTTCATCCGTGTCGCAAGCTTGACCCTGGTTCTCTCGATCACCGTCGTCGGCGCCCTGGGTTTCCTTCTGCTGTCGCGTGTCACGACGGGGCTGTTGGAAGCCAAGGAGCGAAGTGCCGTCGGCGAAGCATCGGCAGGTTTGGGCGAAGCGCAGCGCTTGCTGGACGCGGCGGATACGGGCCCGTCCACTCCCTCACCATCACGCCTGGTCGACACTGTCGTGACGTCTCTGGCCACTCGCGCCGGATCACCCGCCACCTTCGACGTGTTGCTGTTGTCGACCTTGCCCGACATCGGGGCACCGGAACGTGGGACCAACCTCGTCGCGGTCTCCAGCATTCCGCCCGAACTTCGTGACGCGGTGACGCAGACCCAACGCCAGTCGTGGACGTTCACCGAGATCCGTTTCCTCGACGGTCGAACATCGCCCGGCTTCGTCGTGGGAGCTCCCTTGAGTATTCCCACGGTGGGTCCGTATGAGCTGTATTACCTATTTCCGCTCAGTCAGGAGCAGCAAACACTCGACCTTGTCAGCAGTTCGATTCTGACTGCGGGACTCGTGCTGGTCGGACTCCTGGGCGTGGTCGCGTGGATTGTGACGCGGCAAGTCGTCGTGCCGGTTCGTGCGGCAGCTCAAACCGCCGAACGGCTGTCGTCGGGTAACTTGGACGAGCGATTGCCCATTCGGCGTGACGACGATCTGGATCAGTTGGCTCGCTCCTTCAACGCCATGGCCGAAAGTATCGACGCGCAGATCACCCAATTGGAAGAACTCTCCCGGGTGCAGCAGCGATTCGTATCGGACGTTTCGCACGAGCTGCGCACTCCGTTGACCACGATTCGAATGGCGGCCGACGTCCTGTTCGAGTCCCGTCAATCATTGACAGCGGAGACAGCCCGCTCGGCCGAATTGCTGCAAAACCAACTGGATCGCTTTGAGGCGCTGCTGGGCGATTTGCTGGAGATTTCACGATTCGACGCAGGTGCAGCGAAACTCGACAGTGACTCAGTTGACGTGGCCACGCTAGTTCAGCGTGTCATCGATGGAACCGAGCCGTTAGCGCAAAGCCACAACCTTCGAGTGCGTTTTGCCTCGTATGAACGACCATGCAACGTGGTGTGTGATGCCCGACGCATCGAAAGAATCGTTCGGAATCTGCTGGACAACGCCATCGAACACGGCAACGAGAAGGGGGTTCTGGTCGAGCTTTCCGGAGACGCAGATGTCGTCAGTCTGACTGTCCGGGACTTCGGGGTGGGTCTGCGTCCGGGTGAGGCTGGCTTGGTCTTCAATCGCTTCTGGCGTGCAGATCCCGCTCGAGCACGAACAACAGGCGGAACCGGCCTGGGACTCGCGATCGCATTGGAAGACGCGCACCTTCACGGGGGGTGGCTGGAGGCGTGGGGAGAGCCAGGCATCGGAGCGTGCTTCCGCCTGACACTTCCGCGCGAAGCCGGAGGTGCCGTGACGCACGCCGTGCTCCCGTTGTCCGACGAGATGACGGGTAACGACGACACGGCCGGCACCACCGACGATCCCAACGTCTGCTCAAGTCCCCACGAGTGGTCCGATTCAGCAGGGCGAGCAGGTGTCGGGGAGCAACGTCGATCAGTTCATCCGAGTTATCGCCCGGCCCCCACGACCAGACATGACGGCCACCGAGGTTGTGCAGGGTTTCCTTGACGCAAGCGCGTCCTTTGCTGACGATCACGCCGTAGCACGTGAGTACCTCACGCAGCCGGCCAACGAACAATGGGACTCCACATCGCAGGTAGTCGTGTATGAGGGCGCGCCGGTTTTCTCAGAGTCAGGATTGAATGTTGAATTCGAGGCGCCGCAAGCGGGCGCCATAGGACCAAACGGTCGGTACCGGGTGGACGAGCCGGGCGCTGAGTTCTCGACGACCTTCCGCTTGATCAGCACCGATGAGGGCTTGCGGATCGATGAGTTGCCCGATGGCTTAGTCCTGTCGCAGACAGATGTCGATCGTGCGTTCCGTTCTTACGCTCTGTACTTCTTTGACCCATCGTTCGAGATTCTGGTGCCCGATTCTCGAATGATCCCGGTTGTTGGTCCCGGACTGGCGACGACGTTGGTGCGTCGCCTTCTGGAAGGCCCGAACGAGTGGCTTCGACCCGCGGTCCGCACGGGCTTTCCTGACGGGGTCGACCTGAATATCGACGCGGTTCTCGTCGATGCGGGTGTTGCCCAGGTGGACCTCGATGCATCGGCGCAGTTGGCAGATGACGCGTCGCGCCAGGCGCTCTCGCAGCAACTGGTCTGGACCTTGAAGCAACTCCCGGATGTGCAGGCCGTCAACTTGACCGCTGCAGGCCAGCCGCTGTTTGTTCCTGGTGTTGCCAACCCGCAGCCGAGGGACGCCTGGCCGAGCGTTGATCCGTCGGGTCTGGATGCTGATGCAGCCGCATACGTAGCGTCCACGATTGGCGTCCGACAACTTGTCGAGGGCGGTACTCGTCCTGTAGACGGGCAGGCGGGTACCCGGGATCCGCTGCTGGCCAACATTGCGATTGCCGAATCGGGCGCGCGCATTGCGGGAATCGATGTCGAGGGCCAAACGTGGTCGGGAGCTTTAGTGCCGGAAGCGAGTCTGTTCTCACTTCCTGCGGTCAAGGAACCTGTGGGATTGGCGTTCGACGGTGTTGATGATCTTTGGATTGTGGATCTCTCGGGGAATCTGACCCTGTATTCGCCGACAGGGCGCTCTTTCCCGATCGAAGTGGGAGGCCTGACGAGCGGCGACGTCATACGGGCAGCGATTCCTTCCCGTGACGGAACGCGAGCAGCCCTACTCGTGGAATCCGGTCCGCGAACTAATCTGCTTCTGGCTCGCATCGTCCGAACCTCACCCACCGGCCGTGTCGGAATCGAGGTTCAAGAGCCCATCCGAGTGGAGTCGAAACTCGTTGAGGTAGTGGACGTTGCGTGGTCGAGCGC